>JBFLZU010000075.1:0-6935 GCA_040756155.1 Nitrospirota bacterium
GAAACGCCTGTTTGTGCCATTATCAACATCAAATTCTTCTACGATTTCAGATTTTCCAGCAGTGTCAACAGTCCTTGTTATGGTTGACATATCAGAGGCACTTATAGTGAATCTTACACTTACAACAGAAGAAGGTATAGATGCAAATGCTGTATCAGGAATAAAAATGCCTTTTATCTTTTTTATAATAGGTGAGCGTTTGATGGATGCCAGAAGCGTCTTTCTTTCTATATCCACACGCGCCGCAAATGAGCCCGCACCAAGTGTTATTGTAACCGCAGATGTGCCTCCACCGGAGCCAGAGCCTCCTCCTGAAGACCCACCCCCACCCCCTCCACAGGAATATACGCCTGATAGGAGGGTGATAAGTAAAATTATTGTCAAAAACCTTTTCATAAAAATCACCACCTTAATCCTAATTCCATTAAATCCGAAATCCTAATATCTAAATCCTAAACAAATCCAATTAACCCCTCCCGTCCTCCCCTTAGATAAGGGGAGGATTGAGGTGGGGTTATTCGAATTTAGGATTTTTCCCCATTCATCTATACAACATACCGTAAATACGGTCACTTGCTACGAATGCAAAGACCACATTGTCGTTTCTGTCAATGTCGCCTTCCTCTTCATCTGTGCTCTGGACAGTCCCTCCCGTATTTACTATCAGAGAATCTGAAGTCCAGTACGAACTTGACCATGGCGGATCTGCCTTTTTGAAATAATATATATCAGTTCCACTCACTGTCTTTCTGTAAACGGTATAAGCCTTATAAGCCGAAGTATTACCTGCAACCACCACACCATCATTTATACTTGAAGCCATTAAAAGAGCAGAGTCCCATGCACTTGAACCCCCATGTCGCTCCGCTGTTATATCTTTTCATGTAGAGGGTGTAAGACCCTGCAGAACCCGTAATATAGGAAACGATAGCATCATAGTTACGCGAGAAAAATACCTCAACGCCACTTGGAGTATCCGTTATGTTTACACCACTATCAAGACTTACCGCTGATGACCATCCACCTGATGTATCATATTTCTTCACATACAGATATTTATAAGACGCATCATATACATATGCAACCATAGCATACAGGCTGTCGCTGCTTGTTAGTCGGGGGAATATCGCTACAGCATGTTTAAGCGCATCCCCTGAATATATAGATGTAGCCCCTGTCCATGAATCTGTTGCATTACAATAGACATTAGCATAAAGAGCGCTGGTACCGTGCTCAAAAGATAGTATTATATCTCCGTAATAATTGTAATCCATCTGGAGATTTGTTACATCGGAAGATTGATTAGCATCCCTTCTTGTGCCCGAAGCAGAGGATAGCCCAGAGATTGTGCTGGCTGATTTGGTATACAGACGTTGATACGAACCATCTGAAGGTTCTGACTGTGTAAATGCAACAGTAATTATTCCCTGATAATCTATCGATACCTCACCAACTGAACCGACATCATACGATGCTCCATTATCTATGGTATATAGACTTCCCCAGCTATCATTGCTGAACTCCCTTGCATAGAGTCTCCATGTGCCAGAAGTCCCGCTTGATTTCTGTCTGAATATCACGATAGCCCTGTTGCCACCGGAATCATTATGCTGGTAGTTATCCTCAATCCCAACTTTTGCATATATCTCTTCATCCGAGGCATAACCATTATCAATCCTGACAGGTGTCCCCCATCCAGAGCCCATCTTGTATCTAACCGCATAGAGATAGTAATTACTCCCGCTTATTACATTATATACTACTATAGCAAGACCCTTCGAATTCAAAGCGGATGACTTAAGTTTATAAGTATATCCACTTCCGAGGTCTATCGTCACTGCGCTACTCCAGGATTTGGATGGGTCAGATATTGAAGATGCGGTTATTGTAAGGGATAGGTCTCCACCTATAAGGTCAGCCGTAGTCGAACCAGAATATATAATGGTATTCCAGAAATTCTTTCCTTCAACGATAAACTGTCTTCCTGTGCCATTCGGGACATCAAAGGTGCTTGATACATCAGACGACCAGTCTGTAACAGTCACTGTGTTTGTCAGTTCTGTAAAATCTGAACCTCTAACAGTAAATGTTACATATTTTACAGGGGATGGTACAGAAGCCACAGCTCTACCGGCTGACAGAACCCTTGCAAGCCATTTCGCAGGTTTAGAATGCTTAATCTGTGCAAAAAAGGTCTTTCTCTCTATAGTTACTTTAGCCCACGACCCTGAGCTCATACTCATTGTAACAAGGGAACTACCACTCCCGCTTCCTCCTCCGCCACCCCCAGAAGACCCACCTCCACCTCCTCCACAGGAATATACGCCTGATAGGAGGGTGATAAGTAAAATTATTGTCAAAAACCTTTTCATCATATTTTTGGGGGACAGTCCCGATTCTAATCCCCCCTCGCCCCCCTTTAGTAAAGGGGGGATGGGGGGATTTTGGTATCGTAAATCTGGGACAGTCCCCATAAAGCAGAAAATAGGTCAGCCCCGTATTTAATTACGGGGTTGCCTGACATCCGAGGCAGGATGCCTCGGCTATTTTCTCTGCTCCTTAATCCTTTAATCCTTAATCCTGATACCTTATTGCCAGTTAACATTAATCCTTACCCTCGTTTTATTTACAGTAGTCGAAGGACTTGTTTCTGTTATAGGAACATAAAATGTCCCTGTAACTCCAGGAGGCGGTGGACCCAAAATCAGTAGCATTCCAGGCATAGGAGCTATCATACCCGGCATGGGTGGTCCGGGCATACCCGGCATCATAGGACCAAACATCGTTATCGGAATACCGGGCATAAGTCCGGGCATACCAGGTAATGGCGGCATTGCAGGCATCAATGGAGGCAAGCCCGGAGGCACACCAGGAGGCGGTGCCACTGCTACCGGTGGTGCAGGCGGTGCTTCAGCAGGTGGTGGAGGTGCTGCTGGTGGCGCAGGCGGTGCCACTGCTACCGGTGGTGCAGGCGGTGCTTCAGCAGGTGGTGGAGGTGGTGCCTCTTCTTTTGGTTTTGGTTTTGGTGTTGTTCCCTGAATAACACTCTGTATTTGCTCGGGTTTCACAGGAAGAGGTGGCGCTGGCGGTCTATTTATAGCAACAATCGTGGCCTCTTTTGGTCCTAAAGTAACTACACCGACAATCTTTGGATCTATATTTCTGACTGTAACTCGTCCTTCAAGTGCCATTACCTGCGTAAGTGCAGGAACGGAGATTACCACGAAATCTGTACCCCTTATTCCTGCAATTGCCGTTGTTGAATTCACCTCATACCGCGATCCCTCCGCCTTGAAGACCTTTGGCACAATGCTCCTAACCGAACCCCTGAATGTTTTAACTACGCTTGAACGTTTATCCTCTGCTGGATTAAATAAAAACTCTGTAATCTCGAGTCTTGATGATTCCCCTATATTCACTGTAGATTCATCTACAAAAGTAATCTGTGCCTTAGATGCAGACTTAGTCCTGACAATATCACCAACAGATACCGTATCACCTTCCTTTACGGGGGATGCCCTTTTTTCACCTGGTTTGAGCAAATCAACCTTTCCTTCTATGATTGTAAATTTGCCCGCAACCGCTGCTAATGATATATCTGGAATTATGAGGGCGATAAGTATCATTAAACCTATCTTATATAATCGTCTCATGTTATCCTCCTGAGAGTTACCATCTGTAAGTAAGACCTATACTGCTTGTTGTTCTTTTATAGTCCAATGCCTTTATATTTGAATCATCCACTGTATGAACCAACTGAAGTGTTGCTTTTAATCCAGCCATTATGTCATATGTTAACAAAGTTGAGTATGTATATACCTGGTCTTTCCTCCTTTTATTATACTCAAAATCCGTCTCCCCTGTTGTGTGCGTATTCAGATACTGCTGTATATGATATTCCGCAGATGCATTTATATTTAGTTTCTTCATAATCGGATACAAAACGCTCACTGTTGCCTTATTCCCTCTATAGTCCCAGTTCCTTCCCTGAGTATCGTCATAGTCAAAGTCATACTTTACATTTATAAATGCGTTTCCTTCTTTAAATAAATACAGATAGCCAATCCCTGCACTACTATTCTTTCCATCCCTGTCTTCGTGTGCTGATGATGGAGGTTGAAGGTATTCCTTAAACGAGAATTTATAGGTTAACTGAATGGCGTGCGCTTGGTTCAAGAGCCTCATATATGTTGGATTTATACTGTATGTGAGTGAATACTTTTTGTCATCAAGATAGGTATCACTGACGCTTAGGTTTATATTATATACATTGTTTCCATCCGTATATGATGGAACAAGGTTAATGGTATGACTCGAGACATCGAAAGAGGCAAGTTTGAAATGCATTGTCTGAGAAAATGCATACTGTGCTATAAGTGTTAAAGGTCCTTCTATCAATGGTGCATAATCAACAGAAAAATTGTAAACGCTCTTTTTGTCACTCTTTCCACTAACCCCTGCTGCCGCTTCCTCAACTGCGGGTTTTGTAAGGACATTATCATCATACATCAAGGTTACCCCTGCTGAAAGGCTAATTCTCTTCTCTTTCAATTTTAATTCAATGGCATCCATGTATCGTTTTGCTATCTCTGCAAGATCTGATTTAGGGTCAGCCATCACAACCGCCTTGAAATACTCCTTTGCCCTTGTTACATAGTTGTCTCTCATATACAATGTCGCTATCTGATAATCAACCATCTGGGCAATAGATTTCTCAATCTCTTTCGCTTTGTTTAAATATCTTATTGCCTCTTTAGTCTTTCCAAGACCCATAAAGACAAGACCCCTCATCATAGCGGTATTCGCTGGTTTTATGTTTCTTTTTTCTGCCTCGCTGAGATATTTATCCGCTTCTTTCAACTCTCCTATCTGAAAAAGGGAGTCGCCTATCTCATAGTAAAGGTCAACTAATTTGGGATCAAGGGTTAAGGCGATTTTCAGATACTTGACGGCTTCTTTGAAATTCTGCATAAATTTATATGCCATTCCAAGATAATATGATGTTAGAGGATTCTTTGGCTCAAGATTATACGCCTCAAGAAAACTATCAAGTGCCTCTTCGTAGTTTTCTTCCTGAAAATCCTTTATTCCCTGAAGTAACTGTGGTGACTCGGCTGATGATATACGGATAAAACAAAAAACAATTACAAAACAAAATACCACTGAGGTTTTCAAATAAGCCATCTCTACTGCCCTTCCTTTCTACGCTGTTAGGGATAAAAAATTGTATCATCTTATTGTAAGTTCTACCTCTGAATACTTAATGTATCTTATATACTAAATTCTATAAGAAATGCAATAGTTTTCTTATCTTTATGGCATTTTTATAAAAACTGTTACCTTCCCTTCCACACTGGTGTTATTCAACCTGAGCGAGGTATTACCTGTTGGAAGTCCAAATATAGAAATATCAAGTGTTTTTGGGACAGCACCTCTGTTGTTTCCTTTCAACTTTTTAATAGATGCGTTGCCTGAAATCCGCATGCCATCTAAGAACCTGAATGGAACCGCCTTTATTTTAATATCTGAAGGTGCTATATCTTTCCAGTTCAGAATAGCTGACTCTGACACAATACCATTTATACTGCCATTTGATTGCGTCGTTGATGTAAATCTCCATGTAAATCTACCACTGAGAAGGCTGAACCACACTGGATAGACATCTACCTTTCTAAGTCTTATCGAATACTTTGGGGACAGTCCCGATTCTAATCCCCTCTCGCCCCCCTTTAGTAAAGGGGGGATGGGGGGATTTTGGTGCCATAAATTTGGGACAGTCCCCTTAATTGTAACATCTTCCATGTGGAGTGATGGCTTACATGTGGGTCTAACACTCATTATCTCAGCCTTTATTCCCCACTGTTTTTCAATCCATTTAGATACCGCTTTGTTGAATAACGATGACGGAGTATCAGTAATGAGCAGGACTATAAGAGACAGCATCAATAAAAATAACAATAACCCTATATAATAAAAAACCTTCTTATACTTCGGGGACAGTCCCGATTCTACGACTCCGCTTTGCTCCGTCCGTAAATCTGGGACAGTCCCCTTACCCCTACCCCTCTTTTCATAATAAAAAACCTTCCTTTTCACTTCTTATCCCTTAATCCTTACCCCTTTAATCCTTAATCCTAAAAGACTTCCCTCCATATCTTCCTCTCTACATGCTCTCCCTGTCTTTTAACAAATCCCTCAAGTTTCTTGCTCACATTACCAACATTTGCCTGTGATTGAATAGAAAAACCCGAACTACGAACATCTATAATATCTGTAAACGAAAGCATGATAAGGTCATCCATACCTGTAATCTTCATCAATTCTGATTTCTTTTTAAATGGGCTTTCTTTCCTGTATGTTATAATCTCATTGATAAGGGCATCGGTAAGCAATGGAGATAGTGAGGCAAGAACTGTTTTGTCTACGGTATTTATATTTATCAATCCAGCTGAATGGACTGTTATATGTCCTTCAAGTTTCCTAAAATCCTTTGATGGAATTATATTTAATAGCTCAGATGCATCATCGAGGGAATATCTCTCTTTTTTGTTTTCCTTAATCCAGAGGACTATTCTGTCAGCAGACTCTTCTCCTATATCAAGGATATCAAGGAGATGTTTGAATCGTGAAAGCGAGGGCTCATCAATCCTCCCATTAGGCGCCACGAGCCTGTTAATATTGAATTTTGATGATTCATCGGTAATAATGACCGTTACAAGACCATCCTCTACCTGATAATCTTTAATACCCTTTGCCCAATCCTCATCGAGCCCATCATAATTGTTGTCCTTTCCATCCTTTGAAAGTGCTAACATTCCCATATTCATGCCTGACTTTGCAAGATAGAATGCCTTAATACCATCCGATGCATATCTTGCCTTCGTAAACATCATCCTGCTTTTATGTGTCATATCAAATATAAGGAGTGAAAGAAG
>JBFLZU010000075.1:7035-9713 GCA_040756155.1 Nitrospirota bacterium
CTAACATTCCCATATTCATGCCTGACTTTGCAAGATAGAATGCCTTAATACCATCCGATGCATATCTTGCCTTCGTAAACATCATCCTGCTTTTATGTGTCATATCAAATATAAGGAGTGAAAGAAGAATCGTTATAAGGAGTGTCAGGAGGAGTGCAGCACCTTTTTCATGTTGGGAGACAGTCATGTTAGGGGACAGTCCCGATTCTACGGCTACGCCCGTAAATCTGGGACAGTCCCCTTGATAGGAAATGCTATGGTTTCTCCAGTGCTGAAAATACTGCGATTGCATCATACAATCTCGGGTTGTCATACCTTGCCTTCAGTGTAATTCTCTTCAGATAGATTGCCTTCTGCCTGAGGGTTGTTATAAGTTCTCCTATCCCACTCAGTGAAAGTCGTTCAAGTTTGACCTCCATGTTTACAATCTGAAGATCAGGTGAAAATGTATGTCTGTTAGACTTTATGGCAGATAATCTACCTTTTGGTGTCAATCTCTGCACCACCGTAACAGCAGAAAGGTCACCTGCACTGAATGCCTCTCTTTTTATCTTAAGGGTCTCACCACTTATGCGGAGATACTCCTTACCCATTGAGATGAGAGATTGAACCTTCTGCTCTTCCATTAAAGCCTTCCTGTCAAATTCCTTCCACTTTTTATATATTGGCAAAAATATAATGAACACAAATAGTATTATTAGTGAATATCCACCAATTACTATTAATGTTTCTTTTTTATCCTTTAACTTTTCACTTATCAATTATTTATCCCCTTTGAAGCTTCGCTTCGAAATGTGCTGTGCATTTTCAACGAAACCTTTGCTTTAAATCTATAGACCGCTGGCTTTACCCCTGTAGTAATCTCAGTGATTATTGTCTTTGAAAGGTCTTTCTCATTTACAAATATCGCCTTCAGTCCTTCAGCCTCACCTGTCCCTGAATACTCACCGGCAAACAGGCACCACTCACCATCTATAGTTATTTCTAATATAGAGACTGCTGGAGTTTTTAAGGATACCCTGCTTAATGCATCGATTATCCTGACAGGCTCTATCCCATAACCATCACTACCTTTCAATGTCTTCATCAACTCCTTCTCTTTTGTGAGTAAAGCCTTTATCTGTGCTTCCTCTTTAACAGCCTTACTTTCAGGCATAAGTATATTGAAGACCCTTTTTACCTCATTATTCATCGCTAAATATCTTTCATGTGTGATGTTATACCTCATATAAAGGTCTATAGTGCCTATGACCAATAAGATGCCTGCTCCTATGGCAATTTTTCTCAGCCATTTTGCTGTGTTTTTCTTTTTATCCTTATCCTGTAATAAGTTAAAATTGGGGTTCTGCATGATTCCTATAACCGAACCTATGCATAGAGCAGTAAGGGGCCAGCGTTCAGCCCTAAATCTATTCTCAAGAATAGACACAGGTATGCCTAAAGAAGAGTTTAGGGTTCGGAGTTCGGAGACTTCGGTATACAAACCTCCACCTGTGATAAACACCTTCTTTATGTTTACCTTAAGCGACCTTATCCCCTCAACAATATTCAATACTGTATTTCCTCTGTTCTCTACGCTCCTGAATACCACAGGTTTTCCTCCTGAGAATATTGCTATCACAGATTTACTGCAGCCAACATCGATGATCGCGTAAATATCTGGCTCTTTTGAGTCTGATAGTCCACAGAGAGCAAAGAAGTCCGGGATAACCCTGCATGGCTTCCTGTCTTCGGGAAAGAGTGTAAATATCTCAGCGAGATTTGCTCGTGGAAGTATTGCAGCAATAACACTGCTCCCACCTTGACTTTTTTCATCTATCTTCTGTCGTCTGTTGTTCTGTATCCCTCTATGATGAACCGATGGAATCGCATCAAAAACAATCTCGTCCATAGAAAATGGTATTAATCCTTCTAATTCAAATGGTAGTGTATCCTTTATCCTTTTTATCCCACTGAAGGGAAATGATATATTACGTGTAGAGAAGGACTCTCCTGAAACAATAACAGTGATTTCATACCCTCGAGGACTATCTGAAATAATCTCGTTTATAATGCCTGACACCTCTTCTTTTCTCCTCAATGCCTCAGTTTCTTTGAGTTCAACAATGTAAAACTTATTGATATTGGGTCTCCCTGAAGAAGACCATAGGGGCAACGAGTACGCAATGGCCTTCAGCATGCAGTTTCCTATATCGAATACTATACCTTTCTTACCACTGGGTATATGCATATATCTCCCTATCCTAAATCCAAAACCATAACAACAGACTTCCCCCTACATCCAATAGTAACCCTTATGCCCTCAGGCATCATACCCGACTTTTTATAATCCCATTCTTTTTTCCATGCCTGTTTATCAAAAAACTCTATGTCAAAGAAGTCCAGATTATCAAGTATAATTATCTTTTTTACCTCTAAAGACTCGTTCTTACGCATAAGCCTTGAGCCTTCTATTGCATAATAGATCTTCTGTAGATATGGTTCGTTATCTGAATGCAGGGGTGTATAAGACAGAACCTCTATATAGCCTTTCCTTCCAATAAAGTGAGATGGGTGGAGATACCGTAGATCTTTTTTTATAAGTTCAAGAGCGCCATTCAATGAAGATAGATTATCTGAGATCGATTCTACAGACTTATGTGCATGAGAGGTAAAGATAAATGTCCCATGAAGGATAC
>JBFLZU010000075.1:9813-25455 GCA_040756155.1 Nitrospirota bacterium
GGGTGGAGATACCGTAGATCTTTTTTTATAAGTTCAAGAGCGCCATTCAATGAAGATAGATTATCTGAGATCGATTCTACAGACTTATGTGCATGAGAGGTAAAGATAAATGTCCCATGAAGGATACTCATGGTCAAAACAAGTATAAAGACAGCCACCATGATTTCTATTAGCGTAAAACCACTAATTTTTGACTTTCGACTCTCAACTCTCAACTCTCGACTGTTATTTAACATACACGTACTCTACAACATTCAGATGTTTCTTTTCCTTACCCTCATCCCACTGTATCAATAGTGATACCCTTTTAATTTCTGGTGATAACTGCGATACCGTCAATACCCATTTTAAATTACCCTCTGAGCCATGCAATTCCTTTGGTACGATCTTGAGGCTATATTCTTCCATTAATTTTTCAGCAAGCATCGATGCTGTTATAAGACTCTCTGCTGACTGGACTGCCTTTAAATCGTTATTCTGTAGAGAAAGAAGGCTTACGAGTGCTATTGCAAGTATCGTAATAGCAACCATGACCTCAATGAGGGTAAACCCACCGATTTTCGTCACTTCGGGGACAGTCCCCTTGCTCCATCTTAATCCTTACCCCTTAATCCTTAATCCTTGATCCTTAATCCTTGATCCTTAATCCTCACTGTGAACCTTTCCCCAACAGCGGGTATAAATACTTCATATACCCTTTGATGGCGATCAGAGAGTTGAATCAGGGCTTCATCTCTGAACCCATAAGGTGTAAATTGGTAATCAATCAGAGGAGGGGCAGTAACAGATTGGGAGATAAACTTTATACCTTCAGGCAATCTTTTCTTTGTGATAAGTCTCTTTCCTCCATCCGATTGTCTGTGTTCTGTTGTCGTTAACCAGTACTCACCCCTATGCATGTCAATATGTAAAATGTAAGGTTGTCTTCGTGAGACTGCCTCATTAGAAGCGTAAGAGGCAAGGTTTGCTATCTGACGTGCAGATGCCTTTAGAGAAGCCTGTTCTAAATCATGAAACTTCGGAATAACAAACCCAAGAAAGATACCGATGATGGTCAAAACTATGAGTATTTCGAAAAGTGTAAAACCTTTATCTCCTGACTTCTGACTTCTCACTTTTCACTTCTCACTGTCTTTACAGCATCCAGTTTCCGATGTCTGCATTCTTACCTTCCCCTCCCGGTTGCCCATCAGCACCATAGGTAAAGAGGTCAAATTCTCCATGTTCTCCAGGCGAGATATACTGATAGCGGCGTCCCCATGGGTCAACAGGAACCTTAGAAAGATACCCTCCTTCCTTCCATCTCAATGGTCTTGGCTCTGTATCTGGTGGTTTGACAAGGGCTTCGAGTCCCTGCTCGGTTGTTGGATAAAAGCCATTATCAAGTTTGTATAGATTTAGGGCAGACTCTATATTCTTGATGTCAACCTCTGCCTTTGTTCTCCTTGCCTCATCGGGTCTACCCATAATCCTCGGAACAACAATAGCTGCGAGGATGCCGAGGATTACAACAACCACCATAACCTCGATGAGGGTAAACCCCGTTAGAGACCCTCTCCTAAAGGCTGAAGTATCTTCTATCGAGGCATTCTCTAACGGGGTTACCCCTTTAATCCTTGCATCCTTTTTGCTCATCTTATAATAGTACTCATTTCAAATATCGGAAGTAGTATAGACAACACTATAAACCCTACAATCACACCCATGATAAGTATCAATACTGGTTCTATAATGCTAAGGAGACCTTCTAAACCCATCTCGAGTTCTCTTTCACTATTATCAGCTATCTTTCTAAATACCATTTCTATCTCTCCGCTCCGCTCTCCTGTCTTTATCATCCCTATAATGCCTGCAGAAAATATCTGAGATTTTAGCGAACTCATTCGGACACCTGCAGAGAGTGAATCTGCAAGGCTTTTCCCCTCCTTAACCCCATCAATAGCCCTCTGTAAGATACCCTCGAAACCTTTATGTCCGGTGATTTTCTTGACTACACCGAGTGCGTGAAGCAATGAAACACCTGCAGAAAGCAACATCTCCATCGCCTTTGCGGTGCGGAAGATGAGCAACAGGTTTACCATATTACCTGTGTATGGAATTCTATCCAGAATCCATTCCTTAAGTCTTCTTCCCCGTTCAGACTTGAGGGATCTATTTGCTACATATCCTATTCCTGCAATGGCTCCGAGAAATAGATACCAGTACTTAGATAGCACACCACTCAGGAATATGAGAATTGCCGTTGGAAGGGGAAGCACCTTCTCTGTCTCACTGAACACACTAACAACCTTTGGGACGACCGATGAGAGTAAATAGAATAATATAAATCCACTAACAACAGTCATAAGCAGAGGATATGCAAGTGCAGATTTTACCTTCAAGGATATCTTCTCCTGTCTATCCATATGTGTGCATAGCCCTTCAAGTGCTGACTCAAGATTTCCACTCGCCTCACCTGCTGCAACCATATTTATATAAAGGTCATTGAAGACCATAGGATAACAGGCCATGGCTGATGATAGAGATTTTCCTTCTACAACCATATCACGAACATCTGCGAGCACCCTTTTGAGATAGCGATTACCCTCCTGTTCAACAAGGGCATTCATTGCATCTATCACGGTCATACCTGCGCTCAGAAGTGTCTTCAACTGGAAGGTCGCAGAAGATATGCTTTTAAGTGAGGGCTTTCTCCATATATGTCGTTCCTTACCTTCGCTTAGCGCTCTTGTGATAAAAATGCCTGACTGTTTTAAGATAGCTCTTGCCTTATTGATGCTTTCAGCATCTATAAAGCCCGTCACCTTTTCTCCCTGAGGATTTACACCTTCATACTCATAAAGCGGCATTATCCCTTACCCCTTAATCCTTAATCCTCTTCGATTACCCTTACAACCTCCTCTATAGAGGTAATACCAGCAATAACCTTCTTCATACCTGCTTCCTTTAATGTCTTCATGCCCTTTTCTATAGCCTTCTTTTTTATCCCCGCCGAGTCAGAATTCTTCAGGATTAACGACCTTATATCGTCATCGATGGCGAGTATTTCATATATACCTGTCCTGCCAAGGTATCCTGTCCCTATACAACTGTCACATCCAGACTTTCTGTATATAGTTAATCTTTGAGAACTACTGGAAATACCCACATCTGCATCGTGAGATTGTCGAGTCGATTCTATCTCTATACCTTCAGGGGCATAAGCCACCTTGCATGAATCACACAGAACCCTTACGAGCCTTTGTGCAAGTATGCCGATAAGCGATGATGTGACAAGATAGGGTTCTATTCCCATATCGAGCAGGCGGGTTATCGCACCCGATGAATCGTTTGTATGAAGGGTAGAGAGAACAAGATGTCCTGTGAGAGCGGAATGGATAGCAATATCCGCTGTCTCTCTATCTCGAATCTCGCCAACCATTATTACATCAGGATCCTGTCTGAGTATATGTCTCAGTCCTTTTGCAAATACAAGACCTATCTTGGGATTTACCTGCATCTGTCCGATACCTTTAAGTTGATATTCTATAGGGTCTTCTATCGTGAGTATATTCTTTTCAACAGAATTCATCTTGCTCAGTGCAGCGTAAAGTGTTGTTGTTTTTCCGCTTCCTGTAGGACCTGTAACAAGGATTATACCGTTATTCTTTCTTATAAGTTTCTGTATCTGAAGGAGATCAGTATCTTCAAGACCAAGTTCCTCAAGACTGAGAAATATCTTTTCCCTGTCAAGAAGCCTCAGGACAAGGCGTTCGCCAAATGCTGTAGGAATAGAAGATGTTCTCACATCTATATCCCTGCCAGCTATCTTTACCCTTATGTGTCCATCCTGTGGAAGTCTCTTCTCCGCAATATTCATAGATGCCATAAGTTTCACCCTCGATACAACACTGTCATAAAGATGGCGTGGCACCTTGAATACCTCATGGAGTATTCCATCAACCCTGAATCTTGCTCTCACTTCTCCTTCAAAGGGCTCCATATGGATATCGCTTGCTCTCCTTTTAATACCTGTAGAAAGGAGATTATTTACGAGTCGTATCGCCGGTGCATCATCAACCGATTCAAGGATATCCTGAGGTATGGTCGCATCAACCACTGTATCATTCATACCTTCAAGCAGGACATCCTCTATTCCCTTTTCTTCCTCGTGATACATACTGTTGATCATCTTCATGAGCCTTTCAGAATTGACCATGACAGTCTTAATCTTTGCTTTAAATAGAAGTTTCAGGTCATCAATTATTTCATAATTATCAGGTTTTGAGATGGCAACGATCACTGTATCATCCTTCTTCGAGAGAGGCAACACTCCATATCGTTTCGCATATGTAAAGGGGACAACCTTTATCAGACTGTGGTCAATATCCTTCTGATAATTGCCTAATATGTCTTTTTCCTCATCTCTCATCTCTCATCCCTCATCTGTCTTTCTCTATCTCTTTCTCTATCTCTTTCTCTCTGAATCTCTCTGCCTCTTCTTTCTTCTCCTTTGTTATAGCCTCAATATCCGCAGCCTCTCTGACAACCTTTGGCGTAAGAAATATCAGCAGATTAGTCTTCTCTCTTGTCGCTCTCTCGTATCTGAAGATATAACCGAGGATGGGGATGTCACCGAGTAATGGGACTCTTTTTATTGTTAACTGTTCATCATCCTTTAGGAGTCCGCCTATTGCTACTGTCTCTCCATCTTTTACGACAACAGTTGTGTTTGCATATCTTTTTGTAATAGATGGACCAACAACATTAGGGTTTAATTCAGGAGTTGTGGTCAATGCAGATATCTCCTGATATATCTCAAGTTTTACATAATCTCCCTCAGTAATCCTCGGAACGAGCCTCAATGTGATACCGACATCTTTTCTTTCAACTGTTGTAAGAACAACACCTCCCGGACTCTGACTCTGCCCTGTTATAAATGGAACATTCTGACCTATAACTATCTCTGCCTTCTGATTATCTGTCGTCAGCAGATGAGGTGTAGAGAGAACATTAATATCACCCTCTGCCTGAAGTGCCCTCACCAGTGCACCGACATTCATATACTCAGTACCTCTGAAGGTAAATGTCCCTTTAACCACACCAGCAACAAGCCCTGAAAGAGTAGCGAGGGTCTCTGGACCTGTAATAGCCCTTCCCATACCACCAAACTCTGTCCCACCAAACGGAGTAACTCTGCCTGTTGTCCTCTCCATGGACCTGAATTCAAAGCCAAGTTCCCGCATCTTGGTAAGTGTTATCTCCATTATAGCAGCCTCAACAAATACCTGTCTGCGTCTTATATCAAGTTTCTTTATCACAGATTTTATCGTCTCATAATCCTCAGGTGCTGCTGTAATGATTAAAGAATTGGTTGGCTTGTCTGCGGTAACAAATATGCCTTCCATCTCTGCTGGAGTCTTTGGAGGCGGTGGGCCAGGTGGAGGAGGTCTACGGGCAAAAAGGGCATTGAGTGTCTTCGCAACATCGTCTGCTTCTGCATTCTCCAGATAATAGACATGCACCCTCCTTTTACCCGGCGGTATCTCCTTATCAAGTTCTCTCAAGAGAGTAAAGAGACGCTCGACATTAGAGAATGTATCCGTAATGACTATTGTATTTGTTGGAAGGTAAAAATTCACCACACCTTCTTTTGATATTAATGGTGTTAGTATCTTTACAGCCTCTGCTGCATTAAGATGTGTAAGGTGGATAATTCTTGTTAAGAAACTCTCTCGTTCCTTAAGTTCGACCGCTTTTTCTGTTACAATCTGTCCACCTGTCTGTTTTGCCATTGCTGATGGAATTATCTGAACTACATGAAGACCCTGAATAACAGCATAACCTTTAAAACTCAGGACAGAAAGAAAGATCTGCCACAACTCTTCAGGTGTTATCTTTCTGTGTGAATATACACTTACCTTCCCTGTAACCTTGTCGTCAAAGACTATGTTCTTTCCTGTAAGTTCAGCAACAAACCTTATAAACACAGGAAGTTCTACATCCTTAAAATCAACGAGAACAGGTTTACCCTTTGAATCAGAGGCTATCACCATAGTGGATGCAGCGAAAAATACAAGTATAAATAACAGTGATATTAAAGCAATCTTTCTCATCGTCGTCCTCCTGTGTTTTTGTACACTCATCTTATCTCAGCTAAGATGCTCATTTTATCTCCCCTTCTTAGCAGATCTATCGTTATCTCTCTCTGGTTTTTTAACTGATCAAAGAGGTGATAGATGGTTTCTGGTGATTTTAACTCTACACCGTTTATCCTCTGTATTATGTCACCATTAATTAATCCTACTTTAGAGTATATACTGTTCGGTATTATCTCAAAAATCTTATATCCATGGGTCTTACCTTCAGAGATTTCAGGTATCACCCTTGCATGTGTCATAACTATATTAAGGTCGGCAAGTGCAGACTGAACATCACGGTAGTCGAGTATGTATCTGTTAGTAGTATATCTGCCAGTATCACTTTTTACTGCTGGAGATACTTCTTCGATAAACCGTGTCTCTAAAACTTCCTTTCTTAGACCACTTACTATATATACCTTATTCTTTAAAATCTTTGTAATCTTCCATCCATCTCTTACACTATCGTTAATCCTGTAAAGGTTCTGTTTCTTCTGTGTGGTATCTTCTATCACAGCAAAAAAACATTCTTTAGAATCTTTGCGATTTTCACCGATTACAGTACCGATAAGCCTCAAGTTCTGGAGAGAGGTATCCTGTTTTTGCGGGGATATGTCGGGAGTATAAGATGATTGTGTGGGGATTACCTTCAATTTGTCAGTACGGTCTTTCAATTCTTTTATCGATTCAACGACCTCTTGTGGTGTGCTGTATGTCTTTTTTGAAATACTAAGTCTGACAACATCGGCTATCAGGAAAATTGTTGTGGCTATGAGTATGAGTTTTGTAACTATTGATATTATTTTCATTCTCCTTGATTTTTATTATCTTTCAGGTGAGATTTTTTGTCAAGGTATAATACTCAATATATGCGATGTCTTTAGTAAGGTAAACTTTAAGGTAAACTTTTGGATTCGGTGTATAGCGGTGTCAATCACATAGACATTTCCATCCAGATCAACAGTTATACCTCTTGGATACCGAAACTCGCAATCTCCAGGACCACGACTACCCCATTTGGTAATGAAATTGCCATTTGAGTCAAACTTCTGAATCCGATTGTTATCAGTGTCAGTCACATAGATATTTCCGCTTGAATCAACAGCTATGCCTCTTGGATTCCGAAACTGACCATCTTTAGTACCCACACCACCCCATTTGGTAATGAAATTGCCATTTGAGTCAAACTTCTGAATCTGATTGTTATCAGTGTCAGTCACATAGATATTTCCGCTTGAATCAATAGCTATGCCCATTGAATCCAGAAACTGGCCATCTCCAGAGCCCCGACTACCCCATTTGGTAATGAAATTGCCATTTGAGTCAAACTTCTGAATCCGATTGTTATAATTGTCAGTCACATAGATATTTCCGCTTGAATCAACAGCTACACTCATTGGATATAGAAACTGGCCATCTCCAGAGCCCCGACTACCCCATTTGGTAATGAAATTGCCATTTGAGTCAAACTTCTGAATCCGATTGGCAAGATACTCGGTCACATAAATATTTCCGCTTGAATCAACAACTATGCTCATTGGAATCAGAAACTGAGCATCTCCATAGCCCATACTACCCCATCCCAGTAAAAACTCATAGGCCTCTTCACTTCCACCACAAACCTGACTGCTGGCTGATGATGGAACCGCCATCAAAGAAAAAAACAAAACTACAGCTACTATCGGCATAGTTTTATATCCTTTCACTCAAACACAAAGGTATCCCATTCCTTGCATTGGGGGCATTTCCAGTATATTTCTCTTGATTCATAACCACACTGCCTGCAGTGGTATGGCAGGTATCCTATTGTAAAGATATGCAGGAGGTCTCTATACTGCATAAGGGCATCTTCTTTCAGATCCATATCAAAATACAGTTCTCCAAGTCTCCTGTGGGCATCGAGATATTTAGGGTTTATCTCTATTACCCGTTTAAATATCTTGATTGCATCTTCGAACCTTCCTTTCTCTGTATAGTGTTCACCGAGTGCAATAAGTGTCCTTATATCCTCTGGACGTTCCTCTATAACTCCTTTATAGATTCCTTCCATTTCGTTATTACCACCAATTGTTTCACGATCTTCGATTGATGAGAATGCCTTCTCCAATCTGGGATATGTTAGGAATGCGAAAGATGGTTGGTTCTTTATCACTTCTTTCCATACATTAATAGCATCATGGGTCTTCTCATCTGACAGGTAAAGGTCCCCAAGATGCAAATACGCATCGGTGCATGACCTATCGAACTCTATCGCCTTTTTAAATGCAACCACCGCCTTTTCAGTATTACCCAGCTCCGTTAGCATTTTCCCAAGTTCTGTATGTAGATGTGCAATCACATTTCCTCTTCTCGTCTTTCTTAATCTCTGTATCTCTTCCTGAACCTCAATTGCCTTGTCCCAACTTTTTTCCTCTTCATAAAGTCTTTCAAGTTCGATGTATGCATCGAGCCTCTTAGGATCGAGGGCAATCAGCTCTGTAAATGTCTTTATTGCCCTGTCGAACAGACCTGCTTTTTTATAATCAAGACCAAGTTCCATCATAGCCCGGATCTTCAGTCCTCTTCCTACAGATGGCATGGTGATTATACTTTGGTGTATCCTTGTCGCCCTGCTGAGGTCTCCTTTTTCCCTGAAGAGGTTACCCAAACTAAGGTAAACATCTGCTGTATCAGGACTCAGTTTTGTTACACTTGTGAGTTCTGCAATCGCCCTGTCATCTTCGGTAGTGAATAGTGTCCGCAGGCTACCTCTCTTAGCCTTATTGAGTAACAATCCTATAATTACTCCCATAGATAAAGCAATAATTAGTAAAACTATTATATCCATGTTATTTTTTGAAGAATGGAAGAAGTTTCCTGTAAGTTATTTTGAGATGTTCGGGCATAACCCTTGTCTCAGCAACGAGAGGCATGAAATCAGTATCTCCCATCCATCGTGGAATTATGTGTATATGCAAATGTGAAGGCATACCTGCACCAGCAATCTTACCAAAATTCATACCTACATTGAATCCATCGGGATTAAGGACATCCCTGAGAATAGAAATGGCCTTCTGGGTTACATTCATCATATCAAACATGACATCTGTGCCTAACTCCTCAAGTGTTGAGAGATGAAGATAGGGCATAACCATAAGATGTCCATTGTTATAGGGGTATACATTCATCATAACGAAAGAGTTTGCCCCACGATAGAGTATATAGTTATCCTCATCTCTATCCTCCTTTATTTTCTTACAGAAGATACATTCGCTTCCCTTTTCAGAAAGTATATATTCCATACGCCATGGCGCCCATAACCGCCTCATGTCTTCTCCTATCTGTTACCTTTTAACTTTTTATGCCTATCCATTACTTTCTGTATGTCTTCCCAGACAAGCCTTTTATCCTGCTGGTTCCTTAAAAGGTATGCAGGGTGATAGGTAGGCATAACGGGTATCCCGTTATAATCGTAGAAATTACCCCTCAATGCTGATATCTTCTCTTTTCTCTTTAAAAGTGTCTGTGATGCAAATGTCCCAAGCGTACAGATGATAAGTGGTTTAATAGCCCTCAGTTGTCTTGAGAGAAATGGTTCACAGGCATCTATCTCGTCCTTCTCAGGATTTCGGTTGTCAGGGGGTCTGCATTTTATGACATTCGCTATATACACTTCATCTCTCTCCATACCCATTGCATTTATAATCTTTGTGAGGAGTTGACCTGCTTCACCAACAAATGGTTCTCCCTGAATGTCTTCATCCCTGCCAGGTGCCTCACCCACAAATACAATCTCTGCGGATGGATTCCCTATCCCGAATACGATATTTCTTCTCCCCTTATATAGTTTGCATCTTTTACAATCCCCGATTTCTTTGCGAAGTCCTCTTAGAGATTCCTCTGGGGACAGTCCCGGTTCTACGTATTGCCCTTTCACCTCCCTCACCCCCACCCTCTCCCCTCCTGGGAGAGGACTAAGGTGAGGGGTCTTTCTTTCTGGGACAGTCCCCTTAGTTCGATAAATCTTATCAACACCTATGCCTTTTAGAAAAAGGATATAGTTTTTAAAATCACCTATAATGTTATCTATCTCCTCTCTTCTCTTTTCTGACTTCTGACGGCTCGACTGATCTCGCCGAAGTCTTCTGACTTCTGACTTCATTATCTCTCCCCCCACTTTAGTTTTGTCCTCAGTATAGAAAAGTAGTCTTTATCAGGACATGCCAGAAGTCTTATCTTCGTGGGAGATTTCTTTATCTCAACAATATCCTTATATCTTAAAGAAAACCCTGCCTGACCATCAAGCGTAATGAACACATCTTCATTCTTTGAGTTCAAGACTATTTCCACAAGACAGTCATCTGGTAAGACTATAGGCCTGTTTGTAAGTGTATGCGGACATATGGGTGTGAGGACAAAGGCGTTTAATGTAGGATAGATTATCGGTCCTCCTGCCGAAAGAGAGTATGCCGTAGAGCCTGTTGGAGTCGCAAGGATAAGTCCATCAGCCTTGAATGTTGTCACATAGATCTTGTTTATATATGTATCCATATCAATAATCCTTGCTAATGCACCCTTATTTATTACGACATCATTTAAGACATCATAATCCGCTAACTTCTCATTCTCTCTGTGTATATGCGTTGTAAGCATAAGTCTCTCTTCTATGTAATAGTTCCCTGAGAGTATACCTTCGATGGCTGTATAGACCTTACCGATAGGCACTTCTGTGATAAAACCAAGCCCACCAAGATTTACACCGAGTATAGGTACACCACTGTCACCGACGAGGCGTGCTGCGCTTAGAAGTGTCCCATCCCCACCGAAAACAACTATCATGTCAACAAGTGGAGGGATATCCGATCTCTTGTATCCCTCAATGTCTAACTCAGAAGCTGCCTCATTATCAAGATAGACTTCACAATCCTTTTCTTTCAGCCATACGCTAAGGTCCCTTGCAGCCGCAACTGCCTCATTATTCCTGAGTTTTGTTATAATGCCTATCTTTTTCATACCATTGAAGACCTATCCCTTACTCCTTTAATCCTTAATCCTAATTTGCTTAACAATATCCTCATAATGTTCCCCTTTAGCGCTTATCACCAATCTTCTTCTGTCTCCACCGATATTAAATATTTCAATATCAATTCTCTCTTCTGGGAGTTCTTTCCCTGCCTTTTCTGCCCATTCGACAGCTGTAACTCCATCCCCATCTATGTAATCCCTGAAACCGATACCCTCAAGTTCAGAGGAATTGTTGATCCTGTAGAGGTCAATATGGTAGAAGCGTAATCTCCCTCTATGCTCATTAATTATTATGAATGTGGGGCTTGTTATTCGCCTGCTATCTACCCCGAGTCCTGAACCAATACCTTTAATAAAGCATGTCTTCCCTGCACCAAGTTCACCGAAAAGACAGATGAGATCGCCATCATTAAGTAACCTGCTTATATCCACGCCGATATTAAATGTCTCAGATGGGCTCTCAGTAATAATCTCAACGCTCATATATTAACAAGCCCTATAAACCCTCCCTGCCTTCCGACATCCTTACCATTATTTTTTTGTTGATACCGGTAGGAGAAAAATCTCTCAGGATTATGAAATGTGCATTCACTTGAAAACCATATATTTGATTCTTTAACGCCTATCTTGATTGCCTGAATGCGATTAATCTCGGTAAGGTCAACAAAATATTTTTCTGACCCCCGACTCCTGATTCCTGACCCATTGAGTGCTTTCACAACCTCCTCCCCTACCTCATAACAGCATCCTCTGATACTCGGTCCGATAGATATAAATACATGGATCATTGATGTACCAAAACTCTGATTCATTTCTCTCAGAGTCTTTTTCAGTATCTCTTTTGCTGTTCCACGCCAGCCTGCATGCACAGCAGCAACGGCAGGGGTAGAGGAATCGTATATGAGAATCGGGACACAGTCTGCGACATGGACACCTATAAGTAACCCTCTCTCCTTTGTAATTAACGCATCCGCCTCTATCTGCCCCCTGACTCCCGACTTTCGACTTTCGACTCTCGACTCTCGACTTTCTATTACCACCACCTTGTCTGAATGCCTCTGTTCAGCAGTAACAATCCTGTTTATTCCTTTCTCAAGAATACGCATGGGATCAGGCATTAAACGGGTTGTGAAGACTGATTTGACATCAGGAAACCCTTCAATATTCTTTGGAATAATGTATTCCATTCTCTTACTCCTTAATCCTTAATCCTTACCCCTCACGACTTTTATAGCCTCCGGTATCTTCTCTATCAAATCTGTTGCGATTAACCCCATCTCCGTATACTCCATTGCCGCCATATCCCCTGCAAGCCCGTGTAGATAGACTCCTAAGATAATAGAAGAAAGGAGCTCCATACCCTGTGCAACAAATCCTGCTATCATACCTGTAAGAATATCGCCCGTGCCTCCAGTAGCCATTCCTGGATTCCCGGTAGGATTTATATATACATTACCCCCAGGGTCAGATATAACAGTTCTTGCTCCCTTGAGGGCTATGTGGACTCTGTGTGCGGTTGCAAATGACTGCACAACCTCTATCCTGTTCCTCTGTACCTCTTTAGCGGTAATACCGAGGAGTCTTGCCATCTCACCAGGATGAGGTGTGAAGACAACTTTCGATCTTAGTCCTTTTAACGCCTCCAGATTGCCTGCAAAGGCATTTACTCCATCTGCATCAATTATAACAGGCACGGTGGACTCTCCTACCACATCTCTGATAAAACTGAGTGTTTCTCTGTTCATGGAAAGCCCAGGACCAATAGCAATCGTAGACATCTTAGGAAGTATACGCTCTATTTCTTCTAAAGCATAAGGGCTTATTGTCTGGTCATCAGTCTCTGGAAGAGGTAAGGTCATTATCTCTGTAAGTTTTGTTTCGAGTATGTCATTAACACTTGCCGGAGATGCAAGGGTAACAAGACCTGTTCCAACCCTTAAAGAAGCCATAGCGGTCATACACGCTGCACCTGTTTTCCCTACAGACCCAGCTATAACAAGGAGATGACCAATAGAACCTTTATGGACATCAGGCTCTCTGCGGGGAATCATCTTTTTTACCTGTTCGAGTGTAATGAGATTGGTTTTTATACTATCATTGTTAAGGAAACTCTTTGGAATACCTATATCAGCAATCTTCACAACACCTGCATTTTTTGCCCCGGGATACAGGAGCAGACCTCTCTTGGGTAACCCTGCTGTTACAGTCATATCTGCAACTACAGCATTACCTAATATCTCTCCTGTATCTGAACTGATTCCTGAAGGGATATCTACTGAAACTACAGGTTTTGCAGAAGAGTTAATTGCATCTATAACCTCCTTATGCAATCCCTTCACTGAGGATGAAAGCCCTGTGCCGAGGAGTGCATCAATAACAATATTGCATGTGGAGAGTATTCGCCTGAGTTCCCTGAGTTCTTTCTTATCCCTTAATTCACTGACGGGAATACCGCTCCTCAGGAGTATCTCGAGGTTTATTCTTGCATCGCCTTTTATATCGTCTTTTTCACCAACAATAAAGACAGATACGGCTGCCCCCCTGTTGGTGGCATGTCTTGCTACTACAAATCCATCGCCTCCATTATTACCTTTTCCAGAGACGATACAGAGCCTTTTCCCTTCAAGGCAGCCGTATCTCCTTTCGGTCTCCGTCACCACACACCTTCCAGCATTTTCCATCAAGACAACTCCAAGTATGCCAAGCTCTTTGGTTGCCCTTGTGTCTATCTTCCTCATCTCATCTGCTGTCACAACCTTCATGATCCCTCTCCGACCCCTTCTTTAATCCTTACCCCTTAATCCTTAATCCTTTAATCCCTGCCCCTTACCAGTATCACCTGTGCTACTGCATATTCCTTTTCATGACTCATGCTGACTAATATCTCTGTTATCTCTTCCTCCTTCAGCATCTGTTTTATTCTTTCAGAAACATACAGCTCTGGTTTTCCTGTACGATTATTACTAACTGTTATCTCATTAAACCATATGCCATTGTTAGAGAACGCCTTTATAAATGCCTCCTTAGCTGCAAACCTTGCTGCATAATGTTTATAAGGGTTTGTAAACTGTTCTGAGTAATGTTGTTCTTCCTGTGTAAACACCCTGTCAAGAAATCCCTTCCCCCATCTTTCAATGGCATCTTTAATTCTACTGATATTAACTATGTCAACGCCTATACCTGCGATCATACTATGTAATTAAATGCAAAATGTAAAAATCAAAATGCAAAATTAAGGAATTCCAAAATTTTGATCTTTGAATTTTGAGTTTTGAATTTTTTAACATTATGCCTCAACTATTTTTATTAATCTATTGTCTACCTGCCATTATCAGCTGTTTCATCTCTCTTACTGCCCTTTCGAACCCAACAAACACAGCCCTTGACACGATGCTGTGACCTATATACAGTCCCCTCAGTTCCTTTATTCCTGCTATCAACGATACATTTTGATAATTGAGCCCATGCCCTGCATTAACAAGAAATCCGAGTTTTGATGCGAACCTGCAACTTTCCCTTACCCTCTCAAATTCTGTTTGCCTTTCTATGGATGTTTTTGCATTTGCATAGATTCCAGTGTGTATTTCGACCATATCAGCACCGATCGCCTGCGACGCCTTTATCTGCTCTATATCAGGATTTATAAAGAGGCTTACAGGAATGCCACTATCACGAATATTTTTTATGTATATTTGCAAATACTCTCTATTCATTAGTACTTCAAGTCCACCTTCTGTTGTCAGTTCTTCCCTCTTTTCAGGCACGATGGTCACAAGGTCAGGTCTTATCCTCATTGCAATATCAAACATCTCCTGTGTAGCAGCCATCTCAAGGTTAAGTTCTATGCGAACTATTCCCCTGAGGAGCCTCAGGTCTCTATCCTGGATATGTCTCCTGTCTTCTCTAAGATGAACGGTTATACCATCTGCACCAGCAAACTCTGCAATTACTGCAGCGGCTATAGGCTCTGGTTCTACACCTTTCCTCGCCTGTCTTAGCGTCGCTACATGGTCTATATTTACGCCAAGATGCATCCTAATCTTCCCCAAAAAGTCTTTTGACTTTTTGGGGTGCCCCCTTCATCCCCTTTTTATATCTACTTCATAATGGAATGTCTTAGGATATTCGCCAAATAATAATGGAACTGTGACATCCCACTCCACATGCACAGATATCTTGCTATCTGTTACCACAATCTTTACATCCTTTTTTGATAGTGGTATATCGTGTTCATCTACGAGTTCATATAAGATCTTTTCTATCTTGTCTTTGGTTATATGCGCCTCTAACCGGAGTCGATCTTCAACCTTACCCTTAAAAGAATAATAGTTATACCATGGAACCACTATAAGATAACCCTGATAGATGATAAAGGCAAAGATAAGACCAAAGATGATAAACTTCTGAAGACAACCACCTTTTTCATCCCTCAGTATCAATTTATCAGCATCCCTATCCTGTTCCATCTGACCCAGTGGTCACTGCCATCCCATGACCAGTAAATAATAAATGCCTTACC
>JBFLZU010000076.1 GCA_040756155.1 Nitrospirota bacterium
GAACTGCTTGACAATCGGTTTTAAAATCAATAAGATTTAATAAATCATTAAGGTAGCAGAAAATGAAGATAGCAATACTTACAGGTGGAGGTGATTGTCCCGGGCTCAATGCCGTAATCAGAGCGGTTGTAAGGGCTGCAACAAGATTTGGATGGGTGGTTCTTGGTGTGGAGGATGGCTTTGAAGGGCTGATCCTGCCAAACAAGATCAGGGTAATGACACCATGGAATACGCGGGGTATCCTCCATATCGGTGGAACGATACTTGGAACCACAAACAGGGGAAATCCTTTCGATTATAGGACAATCGAGAATGGAAAAGTAATAGCACGGGATATGTCAAGAACCGTGCTTGAGACCCTCAGGGCTTATGAGATAGAGGCACTGATCGTTGTTGGTGGAGATGGGTCATTGAGTATAGCACAGAGATTATACGAGATGGGGGTGGCGCTAGTCGGTGTTCCCAAGACCATTGATAACGACCTCTCAGCAACCGATGTCACATTCGGATTTGACACAGCAGTAAATACCGCTATGGAGGCACTCGATAAACTCCACTCTACTGCAGAAAGCCATCACAGGGCGATGGTCCTTGAGGTGATGGGGAGGAACGCAGGGTGGATAGCTGTTGAGGCAGGGCTGGCAGGGAGTGCAGATGTAATACTCATACCTGAGATACCATTTAAGATGGAAAAGGTGATTGAAAAGATAGAGGATAGAAATAAGAAGGGATACAAGTTCAGCATCATTGTAGTTGCTGAAGGTGCAAGACCAGAGGGTGGTGAGGTATCCACCGTGAAGTATAGACTCGGTGTGCTCGATGCCTATGAGAGACTCGGAGGCATCGGTTCAAAGGTTGGTAGGGCGATCGAAGATAGACTGGATGTTGAAGTAAGGGTAACTGTTCTCGGGCACATCCAGAGGGGTGGCTCTCCAACAGCCTTTGACAGGATACTTGCTACAAGGTTTGGAACAGAGGCAGTTACGCTTATTGAACAGAAAAGATTCGGAGAGATGGTCTGCCTCAGTGGCGGGGAGATAAAAACAGTGCTGATAAAAGAGGCAATTGGTAGATTAAGAACAGTTCCTCCTGATGGACAGCTCGTAACCTCTGCAGAGTCCATTGGTATTTCCTTTGGTCGATGACTCATAGAGATGGCTCATAGAGAAGATAAAGTGTCACAATTCCTCCTCGAGATCAAAGACCTGAAAACCTATTTTTACTCACCTGATGGTATCATCAAGGCAGTAGATGGCGTAAGTCTCAGTGTAGATAGGGGTAACATCATTGGTATAGCAGGCGAATCGGGCTGTGGTAAGTCTGTCACTGCTCTTTCTATCATGCGGATACTCCAGATGCCGCCTGCAAAGATAGTCTCTGGAAATATATACTTCAAAGGAGAAGACCTTTTAAGACTACCAGAGGAGCAGATGCGTAGCATCAGAGGCGCACAGATATCAATGGTATTTCAGGAGCCAATGACATCTCTAAATCCTGTCCTTACGATTGGCTATCAGATTGCAGAAAGCATAAGGACTCATCTGAAGGCTTCTAAAAAGGAATCTATGCAACGCGTAGTTGAAACACTGAGGGCTGTGGGTATGCCGTCCCCTGAAGAACGCATCAATGAATATCCACACCAGATGAGTGGAGGAATGAGGCAGAGGGCAATGATAGCAATGGCACTCTCATGCAATCCATTGCTACTAATAGCAGATGAGCCAACTACCGCACTGGATGTTACCATTCAGGCACAGATACTCGAATTACTTAACACGATAAGAGCTAAGTATGGAACATCTATTATTATAATTACTCATGACCTCGGTATAATAGCAGAGGTAACAGACAGGGTAGCAATTATGTATGCAGGGCGAATCGTTGAAAAGGCATCAACAGAGGAGATATTTCTCAATCCTAAGCACCCATACACCCTTGGACTCCTTGAGTCGATTCCCAAAAAACAGGATACGAGGCTAAGACCAATACCTGGCACAATTCCCAACCCCCTTGATCTTCCCGTTGGATGTAAATTTCAACCAAGATGCATCTATTCTATAGATATCTGCGAAGAAGAGCCATCACCCAGTGTGGTCAGAGAAGGACATATAGTTAGATGCTACCGTTGGAAGGAAATAGGAACATGCTGAGTCTTCTTTCTGTAAAAGGACTGAGAAAATGGTTTCCTCTGAGGACAGGAATTTTTGAGAAGAAAAGGTTTGTCCGTGCAATTGATTGCATAGACTTTGATATAAATAAAGGAGAGGTATTAGCACTCGTTGGTGAGAGCGGATGTGGTAAAACTACGGTAGGTCGCACAATTCTGAGGCTTATCGAACCAGATAGTGGAAGCATTGTATTTGAAGATGAAGATATACTGAAGGTTGACAGAACACAACTGAGGATTTTGAGAAAGAGAATGCAGATAATCTTTCAGGATCCATTCGCCTCACTCAATCCGAGAAAGAGGATAATAGATACGGTTGGAGAACCACTAATAATCCACAATATTGCGAAAGGAAACCAGCTAAAAGAAAGGGTAGTAATGCTTCTTGAGAGGGTGGGACTTTCCGCTGAAGCCCTTTATCGCTATCCACATGAATTCAGTGGTGGACAGAGGCAGAGAATAGGCATAGCAAGGGCTATAGCGGTAGAGCCATCATTTATTGTAGCGGATGAACCATTATCTGCACTCGATGTATCCATACAGGCACAGATATTGAATCTGCTTCAGGATATAAAAGAATCATCAGGGCTTTCATTCTTGTTTATTTCACACGACTTAAGGGTAGTCAGACATTTCAGTAACAGGGTTGCTGTGATGTATCTTGGAAGTATTGTGGAGTTAGTGGATTCAGAAGAATTCTTTGCTAACCCACTACATCCCTATTCCAGAGCCCTTATCTCTGCTGTACCTGAACCAGTGCCACAGAAGAAAAAGGAAAGGATAGTGCTTGAGGGTGATGTGCCATCAGCAACCGATATGCCTGCTGGATGCAGGTTTCACACCAGATGCCCGAGGCGATTTGAGCCATGTGATAAGACTGAGCCAGCAATGATTGAGGAGGGTAGGGGACACAAGGTAGCCTGCCACCTGTATGGCAAACAGTGAACATTGGATAGGGGAAAAGTTATGGCTGCTATTGAAGTCACAGAACTGACCAAGCGATTTAATAACCTCACCGCTGTTGATCATATCTCGTTTACTGTAGAAAGTGGCGAGGTCTTTGGTTTTCTCGGACCGAATGGGGCAGGGAAGACAACAACAATAAACATCCTCTGCACACTCCTTTTACCAACATCAGGCAGGGCACTGGTAAATAACCACGACTGTATAAAAGAGCCTGCAAAGGTAAGATCCGCTATAGGGCTTGTCTTTCAGGATACAACACTTGACACGGGACTCACAGCATACGAAAACCTGAGATTTCATGGGTACCTCTACAATATGGATAAAAAGACTATCGGAAAGAGGGTCGATGAGATGCTCAGGCTTGTGGAACTCACTGACAGAAAGGATGATATCGTCAAGAAATTCTCTGGTGGTATGAAAAGAAGGCTCGAGATAGCAAGAGGTCTGCTACATTACCCTAAGGTTCTCTTCCTTGATGAGCCAACCCTCGGACTTGATCCACAGACAAGAAATCTCATCTGGGAATTTGTTTTTGAACTCCGCAAAAAAGAAAATGTAACCATCTTTATGACCACACACTACATGGAAGAGGCTGAAGGGTGTGATCGTATTGCCATAATTGATCATGGGAAAATCATTGCCCTCGGGAGCCCTGCTGGGCTTAAGAAGATGCTTAGAGGCGATATCGTGAGACTTAAGACTTATGACAATAAACTGGCATTGGAGGAAATTCAGGAAAGGTTCGGGTATCAAACAACAGAAGAAGATGGAACAATTCGCATCGTAGTAGATGAGGGTGATAGGTTTATACCCATACTTATAAAGGAAATGACCCAGAAGATAATATCAGTGAGCCTGCAGGAACCAACACTTAACGATGTCTTTCTACACCTCACAGGAAGAACTATAAGGATAGAAGAGACATCGGACTCGGATGCAATGAAGGACTGGGTAAGACAATACAGAAGACACTGATTACAGAGTAACTCCAAAGGCTATTGCTACTCCACTCAATATCAGCATAAACCAGTGAAATATGCTCAGTCTCCTGAATGCCTTCTCTGGTGCGGTCTGTTGTGATACAAGTATTTTCATAAGGTGCTTTTCAGCGCCAAATAGTAAGATAAAGAATGTAAGCCATACAATGACCTTGAATGCAAGCATCAGATGATAAATACCCACAAAGGTCTCCAGCCCACCCCTTCTGAAAAAGAGCATAAGTCCTGTTATCCCTGCAATAATCACATATATCTTTGCGAGTTTTGAAAACCTCTGCTCCACACCTAAAAATACTTGCACCTTTGCTATTGGATTCTCAATTCTCTGTATGGCTGGAAATACTACCATCGTTGCAAATCCAACACCACCAATCCATAACACTACAGAGAGCAGATGAATAATCAAAAGAATATCCATTATGCCTTTATACCTCCTTATTTTAATCTATTATAAATTATTATGCATTGAGTATGATTTACCTCATATATTTGATTTTCTATCTCCGTGTCAACTTATTGTATATTAATCCTACAAGTCCACCAGCTATGAATCCGTCAATAAAGCCGTAGATAAGACCGAGAAAACTCCTCGCAGGTGTTATCTTGTAGCCTGGGTAGATTGATACAGCAAGGACTTCTAAAAACTCCTTTGCATACCCCGTGTAATAAGAGATAAATGTGGTTATAAATATCGAGCCTCCCCAGACGATACCGATAGCAATTCCGAGAGACAGCGGGCTTAGTCTGGTTCGCGTAACTTCTTTTTCTTCAGACATACTAATCACCCCTTTAATTTTCCATTTAACTTTTTGGTTCTTATCCAAATTAGTTGCTAAATAGGGTTCAATGATACCCTGATTTAAAATTAAAAATCAAAGATTAAAAATCAAAAATACAGATTAAAATTCAAAAATTTTTACATTTTGATTTGTCATCTTACATTTTGACTTTTGCATTTTGATTTTTATTTCTTAAACCCCTCAATTCATCGACTAAACTGAAGGTGATTCACTTTTTATTACTCTCCTATAGACCTCCTTCTTAGGTATCCCAAACCTCTTTGCAACTATTGATATAGCCTCTTTCTTAGAGATCCCTTCCTCCGTCATCACACGGTTTACCTCTCCTGATACATTAATATCAACAGGTGTTTCTCTTTTCTGTCCTTCTAACACAATAACAATCTCTCCCTTGATGGTTCTTTTGGTAATATCATCAAGTATCTCAGAGACCTTTCCCCGCATCACCTCTTCATGTATCTTTGTTAGTTCCCTTATGGCTGCTACCCTGCGGTCGCCAAGGACTTCAATAATATCCTTTAGTGTTTCAATTATGCGATGCGGAGATTCATAAAAGATTATTGTCCTTCTCTCGTCAGCAAGCCCTTTGAGTTTATTTTTTTTCTGAGCCTCTTTGCTGGGGAGAAACCCTTCGAACACAAACGAATCAGTTGGAAGTCCAGAGATAGAAAGTGCTGTTATCACCGCAGAAGGGCCGGGAATAGGTATAACCTTAATCCCCGCCTCTATTGCCTTATTTATAAGGTAGTAGCCAGGGTCAGATATACCAGGAGTCCCTGCATCCGAGACAAGGGCAACAGAAATGCCTGACTTTAGCCGTTCTATCAGATATAATGCCTGCTTTATCTTATTGTGGTCATGATAACTTACAAGGTGTTTCTTTGCTATACCGTAGTGTGTGAGCAGTTTTCTTGTCTGCCTTGTGTCCTCAGCAGCAATTATTCCTACCTCTTTGAGAATCCTCAGCGCCCTGAGTGTGATGTCTTCAAGGTTACCGATAGGGGTGGCTACTATATAAAGTGATGATTGAGTCACTCCATCCTTAGCCCTTTTCTCAATCGTTTATCCACCTTGAGTATTTCATCTACATCCTCTCCGCTTATCTCCCAGGTATAGTCATCCTTTGCACCCCGCTTGAGTTTTATCTTCACGGGTTTTACAGGTTTAATCTGCTGGATCTCTGGGAGTTGCTGCATGGTTGTGGTAACTACGTGTTTGCTGGACGAAGACGATGGTTGAGAGGTTGCGTTTATCCGTAAAAATACAAAGACTGAAACTGCAACAAAAACAAGAGCAATAATTACCACAATATACCGCTTCATCTTAAATCTCCATCAATAGCTCTTATATCTGTTTGTTATCGGGAATCTCCTGTCCTTCCCCAGTGCCCTTGGTGTGATCTTTATGCCAGGAGGTGACTGTCTTCTTTTATATTCACTTCTATCCACCATGTGTATTACCTTTCTGACTGTCTCTTCAGCAAATCCCGTATCTATCATCTCTTCAAAACTCCTGTCTTCTTCAACATACGCCTTAAGTATCGGATCGAGGATATGATATGGAGGCAGTGTATCTGAGTCCTTCTGTCCTGTCCTGAGTTCTGCAGTAGGCTCCTTCTCTATAATCCGTTCAGGGATTACCGCCTTCTTTCCGGTAGAATTTCTGTATCTGCATAGTTCATAGACCATTGTCTTAGGGACATCCTTTATTACTGCAAATCCACCTGCCATGTCTCCATAGAGGGTTGCGTAACCCACGCTCATCTCACTTTTATTACCTGTGGTAAGCACAAGCCAGCCAAATTTATTCGAAAACGCCATAAGTATGTTCCCACGAATCCTTGCCTGAAGGTTTTCTTCAGTTACATCAGGGATCATTCCCTTAAAGTGGGTGGCGAGGGTATCAAGGTATTTATTGAATGGTTCATTTATAGGTATCTCTTTTACCTTTATACCGAGGTTTTTTGCAACCTGAAATGCATCCTCTATGCTCTCTTTGGATGTATAAGGCGATGGCATAAGTAATCCTACTACCCTATCTGCACCGAGTACATCAACCGCAATTGCTGCAACAAGGGATGAATCTACACCACCGCTCAATCCAATAAGGACATTATCAAAGCCATTTTTTCTAACATAGTCCTTTGTTCCAAGTAGAAGGGCATGGTAAATCTCTTCCATTAATAACATCTGAGGGATCTTCCTTTCTGAAAGTTGGGGTTTCTTTGAATAATCGGATGTCTTTGATACTGGTATCCGTCTTACATCAGGTGGACATTCCCTCTCAAAAACAAGTCTTTCTTTACGTCTTCTCGGGTCGTGAAGCCTCTGTCTTAACACAGAGTCTGCATTTATATCTACTATCACCATATCCTCTTCAAACTGTTTTCCTCTTGAAATAAGTTCTCCTCCCTGATCAAATATAAGGCTGTGACCATCGAATACAAGTTCATCCTGGCCACCGACCATATTCACATATGCTACTATCACCGTGTTATCAGATGCCCTTGTAGATAGCATCTCCTCTCGCTGTTTTCCTTTACCTGCATGGTATGGCGAGGCATTGATATTAATTATGACCTCTGCACCTGAGAGTGCCATGATATTGACAGGTCCCTCAGGATGCCATATATCCTCACATATACTCACACCGACAGTAACATCTCGAACTACAAAGACTGAATAGCCACATCCTTCTTGAAAATACCTCTGCTCGTCAAATACCCCATAGTTTGGGAGATACATCTTATGATGAGCACCTTTGAGTTGTCCGTTATACATGAGGGCAGCGGCGTTAAAAATCTCGTTATCCCTGTTAACAAACCCAACTACTGCGGTTATATCCTGCGTCTCTTTCTCTATATCTCTGAGACAGCGAAGGTTATCCTGTATAAACTGTGGATTTAAAAGCAGATCCTCAGGTGGATAGCCTGTAATTGCAAGTTCAGGGAAGGCGATAAGGTCAACACCGAGCTTCCTGGCTTCATAGATATTTTCGATTATCTTTTTTGTATTACCTTCTAAATCACCAACGGTTGTATTTATCTGGGCTAATGCTATCCTCAACCTTCTCATCATTATTTCCCCCTCTTTCTTTTACTTAAGGCTGACCGTCTTGCTGATTCTGCAACCTCATGTATTACATCCTTGAGAGGGATACCCTTCTCCATAGCAATCCTGCGGCAGTCTTCATATTCAGGTGAGATGTTGAATATCTTTCCGTCCTTTCCACTTATCTTCACCCCTGCTTTACCGAATGGGGTTTCAACTTCATTTATATAACGGCTGAGTTTTCTCCTCGGCGTAACAGATAGCCTTACCCCTGTGGTCGTTGTCTCCTTAAATATCAAATCTATCACCTTCTGCATCGCCTGCCTTTCCATGATGACGCTTAACATCTGGGCAGGCCTTCCCTTCTTCATTATTATTGGTGTTAGAAATACATCGAGTGCACCTTCATTAAATAACCTTTCCATAAGGTAATCATAAACCTGTGGATTTAAATCGTCAATATTTGTCTCAATGACGACTACTTCATCGTCTTCGTAGCCTTCAGAAAATTCTCCTATGAATACCCTCAGGAGGTTTGGATGCCCTTCAATCTCTTTGCTTCCAGCCCCATAACCTATTTTTTCTATTTTTATCAGAGGAAGTGGTAAGAAACCCTCAGACAGTGTGCTTATTATTGCTGCACCTGTAGGGGTTGTTAGTTCAAAGTCAGTATCTGTGGAAAATACAGGTATACCTTTAAGAAGTTCCGCTGTTGCAGGTGCAGGAACAGGGAGTAAACCATGTTCTGTCTTAACAAGCCCCTTCCCTATGTTTACTGGGGATACATGTATCTTCTCGGCGCCGAGGATACCAAAGCCAATTATTGAACCTACTATATCAATGATTGCATCGAGTGCACCGATTTCATGAAAGTGGACATTATTAATGCTTGCCCCATGAACCCTTGCCTCTGCTTCAGCGAGCCTGCGAAAGACAGAGATGCTCTGCTCCTTGACTGTATCATTTAGATCGCTTTTATTTATAATATCCTCTATATCCTTAAGCCTCCTCGGAGGCTGTGGAGTATCAATCCTGACATTTACCTTTGTGCCACTGGTCCCTTTTCTTTTGACCTTTGATGCATCAATCTTATATCCCTGCAGGCGTAAGGAAGCCAACCCATCTTTTAAAGATTTTAGAGGGAGTCCTGCATCCACCAATGCACCGAGTATCATATCCCCGCTTATGCCAGAGAAACAGTCAAAATATGCTATCCGCATTAGCGCGCCTCCTGTATAGTTTGATTTGCTATATTAGTGCTTTTTATTATACCTGAGATTCTGAAAAATTTTTTATTTCAACAATCTTTTGTTTTGACTTCATACCGGACAAAATAGTAATTTGAGATTTGGAAACGCCAAAATATTCAGAGAGTAACTCTATCACTGCCCTGTTTGCCTTGTTTTCTATGGGTTGTTCCTTAACATAAATTATATACCCGTTGACGGTTTTCTCTATTTTTTCTTGTTTTGATTTTGGTTTTACTGTGATAGAAAGTTTCATAAATTGTCCTTAAACACCTTTCATACTCTTACCTTCTGCAATATTTTAATATTCTCTCCCTATCCTCGTTTTCCTTTTCGTTCTTGGCTTTTTCTAAAAGTTCCTTCGGCCTTTTTTCGTGATTTATTAGCTGGTGGACTAATAATCCGCCGATAGATTTATCCTTCTTTTAATATTTCTTTTGCTTTTTTAAGAAATAATTCTGCTGATTCAAACAATTTTTCTGCACCTTCCCTTGACCAATGGTCATAATAATCGGCACTCTCTCTCAAACTTTTAGCAGATAGTTGCCATCATCCATACTTTTCTTACCTGCTTTTAAATCTTCATCAGCAGTTCTTAATTCTTTTCCTACTAACAATTTTCCACGGCTAAATTCTCTTATCTTTTGTTTCTTCAAACATTCCTCAAATTCAATACTCATTCTTTTTTCTCCCAAAGAACAATCCCTTGATTGACCTCACGATAAAATGTTGGCTCATTGGATTCCATCTCTATATACTTTAATGGCGAACGAATAACTATCTGAAATTTTCTTTTCAACCGCCATTTATTTATCAGATTTAATATTTCCTCTTTACTACTATTTGTTACTATAAACAGGTCTAGGTCGCTCTGTTCAGTATCTTCTCCTCGGCTACAACTACCATATAGGATAATCTTTTCACTCGTCGGTTTTAACTTTTCAAGAATAGGGTTAACCTCTAAAATATTTTTTAAAACTTTCAATTGTTTTATCACTGGGTGAGTATAATTAACCGTATAAAAAGCAATCTTACCTCTCTTTTGTCTCCCGGTTAATTTTGCTTTCCAGAGGTCTTTCAGAGCAAAATTAACCCCTGCCTTGCTAATCTTTGTACTTTTCTGGATTTCTTTTTCCAAATACTCTTTCCCAGGATGTTGGATAAGAAACCATAATATTTTTTGAGCATTAGTGTTTACCAAAATTTTTTTCATAATTCCAGTTTGTAGATTATAGTCTATTTTTTTAGACCATTGTCCAATATATTAGACAATAACTTTCTGTTTGTCAAATGCTAATTCAGATACTGCTAATTCAGATACTATCCTATCTTCACTTCTTCTCAATAAGTTCCTCAACTTCTCTTTATTTTTCCAAAAGTTCTTTTGCCCTTTTTCGTGCTTCGTGGGACTGACGGACTAAGGTAGCGATTTATTTTTCATTCGAATATTGGATCACTGATTAAAGAAATTAAATAGTTTTGTTAACTGTTTTTCTCATCTCAGTCCCTGTGGCCAAGGTTCTAAAACTATGAGCCATGTAAGTCTCAAGATCGTGTGGTTTCACTTTAAGATATTTCCAAGATTGCCCTGACAATTTTCCCACATTCTCACACCAGCGCAGGGCCTCTCTGTCTTTTATTGGTACTTCTACACCTTCCATACCCTTTGTCTCCACCAAATACATGGCCTTTTCTTCCTTCACCACAAAATCAGGTTGATAATAGCGTAAATATCCCTCATGATTGTGGTAAGGAATATGAAGCGGGTGTCTGGGAAGCATCTTTGTAAAGGCTTTCACATCATCCTTTTCATCAAGATAGCTTATAAATTCTCTTTCAAAAGCACTACGTTTCGAGTACGGCAAGGCTTCAAAGACCGCTTTTCTTACTTTTGTAACCGGTTCAGAAGTATGGAGAGGTTGCGTTTCACTTACCTTAAAGTATCTCTGAAAAGTAACAGTTTCTTCTTTTTTGGAGAGGGTATTGATCTCCTTTGAGAAAATTTCTACCAACTTCTCCCGAATTGGGATATAGTTAAGTTTCCTTGTGACCTCCAGCTTTTCACCATCCACCTTCTCATCAAAAAGGTAATTCTCTATATACTCTTTTACTTTTGGTACAAGTTCTACAAAGATACTTGATGCACCTGTTTTGGAAGTAATAGCCTTACAGATATAAGAGAGGTAGAGAGAGAAATTCTCCGTATAATCAAAGGCAAGAATCTTTTCTCTGACAATCTTCTGCTCTATTAAGTCCCTCTCCCTGTATCTTACCTTTGGTAGTTCAATCTCTGTAAATTTAAAAAGTCTTGCAGGAAGTCGTGTTATATCCAGTTCTGTTAGATTAGGCACTGTTCGGATAAGTCCTCCCTCTACAACAGGGATTTCTATATCAAATTGAATTTTCTCTGGGTTAACCATTACAAGGTTGCTCGGTTCATAAGCCCTCTTTGCAGTTGTAAAGTCAACAATCAATTCCCCTTTATCAATCTCTGCCTGCCAGAGCTGGCGGAATCGTGGATGGTCAATAACAATAAGCTTTTCCTCCCATGTGTCATCCTGAGGAGCTATCCTTCGTAAACCTCTCCCTAAGGTTTGTTCAGGCAAAACTGGAGAATCAAAAGCCCTCAGTGGAACAATCACACAGACATTCCTTACATCCCACCCTTCCTTGAGCATCATCACACTTACGATAATCTCATAAGGGTTTTCAGGACTGTCAATCTCTCTGGCTGCTTTTCTTGCCTTCTCAAGGTCTTTTTTAGTAATGACGCCTTTGGTATCCGTGTGAATGACAAGAACTTTACCCTCATAACCATGCCTTTTAAAATACTCTCCCACTTTATCTGCATTCCTGGTCACATCAGCCATGATAAAAAGGATGGGTTTCTTTCCCGTATCTTTGAACTCCTTTTGAAATTCCTTAAGAATCTCTATGCCTGTGTCAATCTGGAGGCGATTCCTTTTAACAAAGTCCTTACTCAGAGATTCGGGGACATTTTCAATCTCCCCAATACGAGGACGCTTTACAATCTTATCTTTTATAGCTTCTGCAAGAGGGTAGTCGTAGATGATATGTGGAAAAAGGTTACCCTGAAGGTCCTTTGGGGTTGCAGTAAAATCTGATTGCATCACCAAACCATTGCCATTTCGTTCTTTAAGTGTTGAATCTATATGCACAATGACTTTGTTCCATTCCAGGTCATCACTGTGGACATGATGAGCCTCGTCATTTAAGACCATAAGGTCATCATAGCTTGAAAGCACTGTCCGTAAGGAATCGTAGATCGCTTCTTCTTCACGCTTTGGCTTTGGACCAAGAGCCTCATCCAGAGGGTTTACTGCTCCTTCTACATCTCTCTCATAAAGTTGCTGTATATTGGTCAGGTGAAGAATACCCCCTGCGGTTCTGGGGATAACCTCGCTCTGTTTAATAAATTGAAAATCAAAGTCCGCTTGCCACTCAGGGGGGATAAATGGAAACTCCCTGAAGACCCGATTGTCCCCAAATGCCTCTTCCAGACGGTCAAGGACGATAAGGTTAGGTGCAAGAAGCAAAAAATTACTCGAGTAGCGGATCCCGTTATTTGTGCCGAAGACCTTGTTGAAATACTGCCAGATCATGGCCAGGGTCATCACCCATGTTTTTCCTGAGCCTGTAGCCATCTTGAAGCAGTATTTAGGCCAGAGGTCTTTTGTAGGGTCAACAGGAATGCTTACGCCAAAACCCCTTGCAAGGTCGTAGAGGCTTCGGTATTTGCATATCTCATACACATAGATTAAAGCCTCAATCCCTTCCCGCTGACACTTCCAGAACTCAAACCGTGAGGCATCAGGCAGGACATGCTCTTCTTTAAACCAGAACTCAAGAAGCCTTTTGGTTACAGGGCTTACCCCATCGTAATTCTTTTCTCGCCAGGTTTGGACGGCGTGTTTGATTTTTATATCAAGGTCAATAGTCGCCATTAGATTCAGACTATTTATTAAGCCTCAGAAAGGCTCTTGGAGAAACTATCTTTAATTTGGGATCCTCTCTCTTCAATCTGGTCTTATCAATTTCAAAGAGGTCTTTATCTCCGGTGATCAAAAAATCCGCATCAGCAGCAAGGCAACATTCAAGAACCATGTTATCTTCTTCATCTCTACAAATGAACAACCTCCTTTCTGGAACTACTACCTTTGCATTAACAACAAACGAAGCAATACCAGAAAGGAGTGACCTCAATTGAACATTGGTTATCTTGCCCTCAACAGCGAGTTCAAATGGGGTATCTCTGTATTCTTTAAGTAACTGGGGAGAGACCCATATCTCTGTCTCGATAAACGCCTTTTTAATTGCTCTTTCAGGGATACCTCCAAAGACAAAGGCAGATATGAGCACGCTGGTATCAAAAACTACTCTATCTTTAAGTCTCTTCGTAGGCCTTTCTCCTTATTTTTTTAACAGCCTTCTCTATATCTTTAACTGTCAGGGTTGTTTTCCTGAAGGTTTCCCTCGCAATCTTAAGAGCAGCCTCCAACCTATCTTCCGGCGACAGCACAGAAAGGATATACTCTTCAGGACTAATCTTTGCTGTAGCTTTCATTTTAAATACCTCCTTTCAAAGTTCTTTGTGTTCTTTCATCGCAAAACCTTTGCCCCTTCATAATTCCTTTCTCGCCATGTCTGAACGGCCTGTTTGATTTTTTGGTCAAGGTCGATAACAGCCATGGTTTAAGTAATTCCCATAAGAGTTAAAATCTGCTTGGCACTAACCACCATCCGTTCGGCAAGATTCCTGTCAATCGGCCTGCTTTCGTCATAGTCAGCATCGTTTCTTGATTTTCTGAGTTTGTCAAGAATCCTGCCGATATTTTGTTCGTTTCTATCACTTGAATTCTTGTATGCATTTATTACTACCCAATGTATATTTTCACCTGACTTAGGTTTATAATTTTGATAATCCTTCTTATTTCTTGTAATACAAAAAACACCATAATAGCCTCTGCTGATAGAAGACCGTAGGCAAGATTCTTCCTCTCGACTCAGGAGTTCTTCAGCAAAATACACATAATCCTTCCAATTGAAACTCATAATGGCTCTTCCGTAATATTCAGTTTCCCTCTGGTATCTTTTATCCTATTAAGGAACCATTCCTCGGCCAGTCTATTTTCAAGCCTGATTGACTCCTCTGCACTATATGTAGACTTGATAACAATAAAGAGTTCGTCCCAGCCTTCTTCAGGGTCACGATGAAGCTCAAGATGGATAGGAAACTGTCCAAATATTCGATAGATATGGTCTGATGCTTCAAACAGAATTTCTATCAGATAATCATTAGTTAAAAGAAAATTCTTTATTTCTTTGGGATTGTCAAAAGTGTATAGATCCTCTAATTTTTCGATCAATCTTAGAGGTTGTAAGGTTTTAGAAGTTTCGGTAAGCTCTTCTGTGCTGTAGAACTCAGGGATTGAAACTGGAGCGAAAAATCCATGTCTTAAGATTAATAGTTGTTCAGGTTTTGATTCAAATCTTTCTATAGCAGGTGAAGATAGTTTAAGATACTTTGTTGAAGGAACATACCGTTTCTCGGTTGTTGCCCGTATTAATTGCATTATTTCTCCTCTTCAAAATGGCTTCTGCATTTATCAGTAATGCAAGCCTCAAAAGCATTTTCAATAGTTGTATGTGCTTTTTCAAGCCAATCGGAGGTTTGATCAAGTGGAACGCGCTCAGGTATTGCCATGATATAGTCAAGATCAAGCAACAAAGAAAGAGCATCTGGCTTTTCTGGGATTGTACTTGCGAAATTTAAAAGCAAACAATCACGTCCTTCTTCATAAGGAATCTCAACCCTGACCTGAAACGTCTCATGCATTTGCGGTAAATTAGTTGGAATGAATGGGTAATAATTAAAATAATCTGTCAATTCTATTGGGCTTTTATCGAATTCGAACTTGTTTATATATCGTAACCCTATACGCTTGAATCCTTTTGGTTTTGCAACTGTTTGATAAGCTTCCAAGTTTTTAAAAATCATGGGCTTAAAGGTATCCCATGTAGGATAAGGCTTCAAGTGATTAACCGCTAATAAATCAGGACCAATCTGGACCAACGCAGATTTATCGGGACGGAGAAACTGCATACGCTGAGACATCTCAACTTTTTGTTCTATGCCACCTTCTTTAGGTTGAAAGCCTATACCAAAACCCATCTGCTGCTGTTTTACGGGGAACTCACCACTAATCTTTTCATAAAGAAGTCCTGGAATAGTCATATCCCATGGTTGCGTGGGAATAAACTGAAACTCACACAATGCCTCCACAATAGGTGGATTACTATATTTTCTGCTCACTCTATACCTCCAGACTTATTAGTTTATTCGTATCATTCCCAAAAATATCCACCACCTTAACCAGCACCTGATATTTTCCTGTCCTCTCATAGGTATGATAGCATTTTGTTTCCAAACTCGGATGTTTTCGTGTCCTGAATGACTGCCACATGTTGTGGAAGGTGTCGTCTTTGTAGTCAAAGTCCACTGCCCAGTAGTCAATGTAATCAGTAAATTTCTTGACCTTCTCTCTCACTTCTTCAGGTAGATACTCTGGATTAGCGATAACAAAATCCTTCAGGGTAATGTTTAGGGTCTTTTTATTCAATTTATGCTCTATCTCGAGATAATTGAGGTCAAAGAACTTAACTTCTTCCCTTGTTGCATCTCTGACTTCTAAGGCTTCTCGTGGAATCTGCACCAGCCGAATCTTAACAGAATGTTCGTCACCGATTCTATCAACCAAATCATGAAGCCCCATCTCAAAATCCCAGCCGAGGATGTCCACTGACTTTACCCCTGCTACAGCACATTCTTTGACCGTCTCCCTTATTTCCCTCTCAGTTACAATAGAATCCACATCACCGATATGCACCATCCTGCCTGCTTTCTTTCCGTGAATGGTAACATAGCCCGAGATAGGTTCAGCACGGTAAAGTTTCAGAATAAAGTCAATATATCGGCTAACACCATTCTCTTTCAGTTTTGCCTTCTGGTATTTGCCAAGGTTTAAAACTTCAAAGGGCTTGCACTCTTTAATATCTAAAAGTCTTTTGCGGGTAGTGTGAATGGCAAACTTGGATAAATCAGAGCCAATCCACCGCCTGCCAAGTGTTTCAGCAACTGCAAGTGTAGTCCCTGAACCACAGAAAAAGTCGGCGACAAGGTCACCTTCATTTGAGGAGGCTTTGATGATACGCTCCAAAAGGGCTTCGGGTTTTTGGGTGTCATAGCCTAACAACTCGCTTCTATATCTTTCCGTAGCCCAAATATCAATCCACCAATCTTCTAATACCTTGCCCCTTTCTTCTAACATTTTTATTTCTTCAATTTGTTCTTCAGGAATTTGTTCTTTTCTCACTCTCCCAAATGTCTCAACTTTACCTGTATCGTGAAGACCACTTTTATGGGGTATTGTTAATTGATTAAATTTATAGCCCGACGTTTTGGAATAGAATAATAAAATATCGTGTTTTTTTGAAAAAGCCTTTGGTGTCTTTCTTGGACCAGTATAGCACCACACAATCTCATTCCTGAAATTCTCCTTCCCAAAAACCTCATCCATAATTAACTTCACATAATGCCCCACATGCCAATCAAGGTGGACATAGATAGAGCCATTATCAGCCAATAGCTCCCTCATCAATACAAGCCTGTCATACATCATTTGAAGGTATGAATCTAAGCCCCTGCCCCATGTATCCCGATAGGCTTTCTCCTCAATAACGGATGCCTCTTTTGTCCATTCCAAATCTCCGAGTTTGATGTTAATGGAAAAATCTGCCCCTGTGGCAAAGGGCGGGTCAATGTAGATAAGGGTTATCTTTCCTGCAAATTCAGGCAAAAGGGAAGTCATGATATATTTATTATCACCCCAGATGAGTTTGTTTCTCCAGAGATCATCCTTTGCCTGCTTGGTGAAGATGTCTCTTTGTGCCTTCTCTCTATCCGCTTTGCTTTCATTGATGGTCTCCACAACCTGAAAAGGAAGCACAACCCTCTCCACCTCTGTCCGCTTCCCGGGCCAATAGAGCCCTGTCTGATTGACCTCATTTGTTTTATTATTCTTTGCCATCTTCAATTATTCTATTCAAAAACAAGCTTATCAACAAGCAAAATTCATCCTCCACCAATACGAATTTTCTTTTTATAATGTCTTTCTTCAATCGCTCAATCTCAGCAAGAAGTTTTTCTTTTTCCAAATCATCTTCTTTCTTGGCAGCCATTTTAAATAATTCTTTCTCCTTAAAACCCAAACTCAGCCTGCGGGTTTTCCTTTTTAATAATGCCCTTAATCAGGTTTACAAACTTGACTGCTGTATCAAATGCATTATCAGCCTCTGTCTTGGAAATAGAGATGTCAATCTCATAGGTGAAGATATTCCGCTTCCTCCTCATCCTGTCAAAAAGTTCAACTATTTCCTTAAACTCCTTCCCTAAAAAATGGAACATGAAATCTACGACTGTTTTATGCTGGTATCCGTCAGACGGGCGGAAGCCTTTTAAGAGCATAAACGCCCTTGCTGAACGCAGCATTGCAAGATAGGCTACTGCATAGGCGATACCTTCATCAATGATTAAATTGGCCTTTGCAGTCTGCAAGTCTTTTTGGGCGCGTAGTATTAATTTTTCTGCTGATTTTAAGTCAGACCTCTGCCTTTTTATCAGTCCCTTCGCCAAATAGTCTTCTGTAAATTTCTTATAGGTCATCTTCGCTGCCCACAATAAATATCTTTGGGTTTTCAAGAAGGTCAATTGTAAATGAATTCTTTTCTTTCACCTTCTTTTTAAACTCATCTGTTGTAAATATGCTGTAATTTATTTCTCTCTTCAGAAGTTTTTCAAGTCTTCTTATCTCTCTTAATAATATGGAGTCGTCAATTTTGCCCACAATAAACAAATCAATGTCACTCCCGACAGCTTCTTCCTTTTTCGCAAAAGAGCCGTAAATAAAGGAAGCTTCAATACCTTTAATCTTGCTCAAACTCTCTTTGAGCAATCCCTGAATGCCTATGGTCTTAAATACAATGCTTTTTAATTCTTCAAATAAAGGGTATGACTTATTGAGAGAATAGTAAACCAGGTTGCCTTTTTTAGATGTTACAAAAATCCCCGCATCTTCCAATCTGGTGAGTTCCTTGCGGATCATGCTGACAGGAATATCAAGGATGCGCTCCAATTCCCTCAAGTAATATTCATTGTTAGGGTTGGTAAAGTAGAGTCTGAACAACTCTTTCCGCGTCCTTGATTTGAATATCTTTGCAATGTCCATAATTGTAATATTATTACATTACAATTGTAATATATTTATATTACATATATAACTGGCTTATATCAATCCATCTTCCTTAAAACTAAAAAATCCATTTTTTGTGATAATTATATGGTCCATAACCTCAATGCCTAAAATTTTACCACCCTCTACTAATCTTTTTGTAATCGTTAAATCATCCTCAGATGGTTCAGGGTCGCCAGAGGGATGATTGTGAGCTAAAATTACAGAGGCAGCACTGTATGAAATAGCTTCTTTAAAAACTTCTCGTGGATGCACTAAGTTGGAATTTAATGTCCCAATAGAGATAGTTGAGATACCAATAATTTTATTGCGTGTATTGATTTTCCTTATACTATGCCACTCTAAAATCTTCAGTCTATATTCAGCCATCTTTTCTTAAGACTTAAAATTTTTTCTCCCTCACCCAATTCAAACCTTACTCTAATTGTGGATTTTCTTTTTTATAATGTCTTTACTTTTCACTTCCTTTTTAAAACCCTCTCCATTATTTCTCTTTTCCCCTAAGAAATCCAATTCTTTCTCATCCCTCCATCAAATCCTTAAAATCTGGCTCAATATAGTGGATTTCTGCTTTATGCCCTCTGAGTTATTAGACCTTCCAGATAGTCCTATCCTTTCCCTTTATCCCACTTGCCAGTTCCTGGAGTTTAACAAGAATCTTTATCTTTTCCTCAAAGGGTAATCTGGCTTGTTCTTTATGGAAATGTGCCTTCCCTTCAAAAACCCTCCCCCTCGTGGTCATTCTATCTTCTCCAATAATGATTTTTATATCTTCTTCACTCATATGTTAATCCTCCTTCAGGGAATTGAATTTTTCTTTGAGGTTAAAACGACTTAAAAGCCATTCAAGCTTCTCTCGGTCAACATCTGTCTGTTCCATCAGCCTTTCAACCTTCCCAATATCCTTCTTCCTCCCTGCCCTTAAAAGGATTGCTATAAGATACTCTGGTTGAACAACCTTTGCAGGTATTCCCTCATATTCTATCCTTCTGGCATCCTCAACAGCTTCTTTCTCAAGTTCATCTGCAGGGATAAATTGAACTGGCACGCCTTCTATAATGATATGTTCGCCTTTCCATGAATATCCCAGAGATTTCAGGTAATCAAATAAATCAGAAAGCACAATCAGATTTTCTTGTCTACTTTTTCCTACGGGAATAATAAACACATCTAAATCATAGGTAAGAAAAGGCTCGATATAAAATAAGGCAGCAATGCCACCACCTATTGCATAGTCATAAACCAGTCCCTTCTCCTTAAGTTCATTTACGACCCTTAACGTCTCTTTCATTACCCCTCCGTCAATCTTTTAAATTCTGGCTCAAATGCTCACTATTTTAACCATTCAATACCTACATCTTTTTCAAGTTTTTTAAACTCAAGATCACCAGTAATAACCTTCGCCTTTTTAAGAATTCCGAGCGCAGCAGCGAAGCAGTCTGCGAATGCTATAGAATGTTTCGCTTTAAGTTTGGCTGCTTCTATTGTTATAGCTTTGTCTGCATCAACTATGGAAATAGGAAGCTGTTCGATTATAAACTTCGTTTCATTTGCCTTGTTGATGCCTCGCTCCCTCATAGTGTTGTAGAAAATCTCACCGAGATTTATTACAGAAAGATAAAGTTTTGTTTCTCCAGACTGAGCCGCTTTAAGAATTTTTCTAACCTTTTCCCCTCCTGATTCATCTTCAAAATGGGCAATAAGGGCGTAACTGTCAAGGATATAAGAGCTATCCACTCCTTGCCTCCTCACGCCTGTCTTTCAGGAGTGCTTTTATTATAGATGTATCTCCTTTAAGCATTCCTTTAGAAGACTCTATAGGGTCTTCTGGCAGAGGCTTTATTATAATAACTCCGCCTTCACCTTCATATATGCTTACCCTGCTTCCTTTCTTTATATGATACTTTTTCCTTAGTTCAGCGGGTATTACAACGTGTCCTTTTATAGTTGTCTTTGCAATCGACATGTTATACCTCCTTCAAAATTATTATAACATATTATATATAGAATATAGACTTTAATCAAGAAGTTTTAACTAATATTTTCTTTAACAAAAATGACTTCTGCTTTTAATGCCATCGCACATTCTATGAATTTATCATCATCAGGGTCATCTTTTACCACCTTTAGTTTTGGTGTCTTTGTGGTAAAGAGTATATCGAAACCTTTGGCAAATCTCAACCTTCAGACCTGGGATCTTAATGGCAATCTAATCGTAATTACTCTCCCAGCATATTTATCTTATGTGCCAGGCAGCCTGCGCCAAAGCCATTATCAATGTTTACGACTGCGATGCCTGATGCACAGGAGTTAAGCATCGCAAGTAGTGCAGAGATACCACTAAAACTTGCACCGTAGCCGATACTTGTTGGCACAGCGATCACAGGTTTATCCACGATGCCACCGACAACACTCGGCAACGCCCCATCCATTCCAGCAACTACGATCAGAACCCTTGCAGCGAACAATTTATCCCTCTTATCAAGTAGCCTGTGTATACCGGCAACACCAACATCATACATCGTCTCCACACTGCTACCGAGAAACTCCGCAGTTACCGCTGCCTCTGCAGCAACAGGTATATCCGATGTCCCTGCGGATAGAACAAGCACCATTCCTTTAGTTTTTTTTGTTTTTTCAGAACCAATAACAATAGTCCGTGCATCTTTATTATGGATTGCCGATGGAGCTATTTTCTTGACAGACTTGAAGTGCTTGTCATTCGCCCGCGTAATCAGAATCCTGCTTCCTGCCTTCAGCATTCCCTTAACAATAGCGGTCACCTGTTCAACCGTCTTCCCTTCTGCAAAGACAGCCTCTGGAACACCCTGACGCAATGACCTGTGATGGTCTATATGTGCAAAACCCATATCCTCATAAGGAAGATGCCGCAGCGCCTTCAGCGCTTCATCTACAGGAATTTCCCTTTCTTTTACACTTTCTAACAGTCTTTTTATCTGATCCTTCTCCATTATTATTTTCTACCCCTCACCCTCCCCCCTCCCTTATGGGGAGAGGATTAAGGTGAGGGGAATTCTCACTCCGCCTTGAGTTCTCTCTTCATAAGAACGGTTACAACATCCCTCGGCTCTATATCTTCATATAAAAGCCTATACATCTGTTCAGTTATAGGCATCTCAACACCATATTTCTTTGAAAGCTGATATGCTGCAGCAGTCGTATTTACCCCCTCGGCAATCATCTTCATATCAGAGAGTATATCGTTAAGTTTCATACCCTGACCTAACTTATATCCAACGGTTCTATTTCTGGAGAGTTCTCCTGTTGCAGTAAGCACAAGGTCTCCAAGCCCTGAGAGCCCAGCGAAGGTAGAAGCATTTGCTCCCATAGCAACACCAAGTCTTGTTATTTCGGTTAATCCCCTTGTAATCAACGCCGCCCTGCTACTATGACCGAGACCCAGGCCATCTGATACACCTGCTGCAATAGCTATTACATTCTTTAATGCCCCTCCGAGTTCAACACCGATCACATCGGAATTCGTATAGACCCTGAAGTATGATGTATTAAATACAGACTGAACAGTCAACCCAATCTCTTTTTCGTATGAAGCCACAGAGACCGCAGTAGGAAGTCGTTTAACAACCTCCTTCGCAAAACTTGGTCCTGAAAGAAATGATAACTTAGAATGTAGTCTTTCTGGAAGCGTTTCTTTAAAGACCCCTGACATAGGGAGTAAGGTTTCTGTCTCAATTCCCTTTGTGCAACATACAATGATGGGATCACCGCTTATGTTCGGGACAAGTCTCCTTAGAACCTCCCTCGTAAACTGTGAGGGAACAACATGAACAATCATTGCAGATTCATCAACAGCCTCTTGAAGACTATTTGTTACAGTTACATTCTCAGGCAGGAGGACTTTAGGAAGGTATATGGAATTCTCTTTCTTATCCTTTATTATATCGCATAGGTCTTTTTCAAACACCCACAATCTTACATCATAGCCTTTTCCTGCAAGCATTACCGCAATGGCTGTTCCCCAGCCGCCAGCACCAATGACAGAAATTCGTTCTATCACCCCTTTACTACCCCCATGGGTTTCATTCTTGCAACTCGGGTTGATATGCCTGCGTTATGGACGACATTGACTACATTAGCGACATCCTTATATGCCTCTGGCATTTCCTCCTTCAATGTCTCCCTGCCTGCTGCCATAACGATGATCCCCATGTCCTCAAGCTCCCTGTGTATAGCCCTGCCCTTTGCGGCTTTTATTGCCTGATGTCTTGAAAGTAGCCTCCCTGCACCATGACAGGTGCTTCCGAATGTCTCCTCCATAGCTTGCTGTGTTCCAACGAGGACAAAGGAACTTCTTCCCATATCTCCGGGAATTAAGACGGGCTGACCTACTTCTTTGTACTCGGGGGGGAGTTCTATATGTCCAGGTGGGAACGCCCTTGTTGCACCCTTTCTGTGTACAGCAAGTTTTATCTTCTTATCATCAACAACATGTTCCTCTATCTTCACGATGTTATGGGCTACATCATAGACCAGCTTCATACCGAGTTCTCGTGGAGAAATACTCAATACCCTCTGAAAAACCTCTATTGTCCAGAACATAAGGCATTGCCTGTTTGCCCATGCATAGTTTGCAGCTGCCTTCATCGCAGCAAGGTAGTGCTGTGCCTCTGGTGTATTGTAAGGTGCACATGCAAGTTGTCTGTCCGGGATATTTATGCCATATCTTCGTACAGCCTGTTCCATAGTCACAAGATAGTCTGTGCAGACCTGATGTCCGAATCCCCTCGAGCCTGAATGGATCATCACAGTAACCTGATCTTTGAAAAGACCGAAAGCGGATGCGGTTTTTTCATCGTATATATCTGCTACATACTGTATCTCAAGAAAATGATTACCTGAGCCGAGTGTCCCCTGCTGTGGCCTTCCCCTTTCATATGCCTTTTCACTTATCACATCAGGGTCAGCCCCCTCAATACATCCACGGGACTCGGTACGGTCAAGGTCAGAAGAACTTCCAAAACCAGCCTCTATAGCCCATCTGGCACCCTTTATAAGGACCTGCCTTTCCTCTGCACCCCTTGAGAGTCGAACCTTTCCTTTAGAACCTACACCTGTTGGGATCTCGTTATATAGTGCCCTTACAAAGTCCTTTATCCTTGGCTGTATCTCTTCTCTCTTCAGGTTACTCCTTAGAAGCCTCACGCCACAGTTTATATCGTATCCGACACCACCAGGGGATATAATACCTCCTGCATTTATATCGGTCGCAACTACACCACCTATAGGAAGTCCATACCCTGCATGAATATCAGGCATTGCAAGGGATGCCTTTATAATGCCCGGCAGGGTTGCGGCATTTGCAACCTGCTCAACCGATTCATCTGTCTTAATCTCCTCAAGAAGTCTCTCATCTACATAGATTATCCCTGGCACCCTCATGCCTGCTCTGTAACCTATAGGAACCTCCCATCTGTAGTCATCTATCTTCCTGAATTTCTCTGTCATCTTTTAACCTCCATTAAACATCAAGTATAACCTTTATCCTGTAGGAGGAATCATCTTTTTTTATCTCCAGATCATGGTATGTAGCTGCCTTGACAATAGTCTTCGGTCTGTGTTTTTCGGATGAAAAACCCTCACCAAAGACCTTGGCCCTCAAATGGGTTTCGCTGAGTTCTTTGATATTACATTTTGCAGGAACGAATCCCTTTGTCTCAAACAGGTATATCAGTTCGTTTAACCATGCGACAAGGAGATCCTCTATATTCTCTGCCCCGACTTCAACATTGAAGCAGTCCTTCTCGATGATAGTTTCTGTCTCTATCATAATACTGAACATCCCCGCCGCCGCATTCTCGAATGCGGTTTTGAGTTCCTTCCCATAGGCAATAAGCCCAACATCTGCTCTTACATCAATTATCTCAAAGTCCGCCATGGACTTATTATAATCCCTTGAACCTGAATTACGCAAGGTATTCATTTTAAAGGCTATAGCCAATCCTATTATCTCTGGTAAAAATATGGGGCAAATGAAGGTATAATTCGATAAATTAAAATAATGTATTGACAAAATTACCGGGTATATTATATGCTTAATAGTGCATATATGAATATGAAGGAGATTACCAATATCTTCAAGGCACTTTCTGACAGCAAACGGGTACGGATAGTAAGGATACTTATGCAGGCAGGTCTGGAGTTATGTGTATGTGAGATTGTGGACTGTCTGCAGGAGTCTCAGTACAATGTTTCAAAACAACTAAAAGAGCTTAAAAATGCTGGGGTTGTAAAAGAGAGAAAAGACGGCAGATGGGTCTTTTATTCACTTGCAGAGCCGGAGAATGAATTTCATGGAACCATCATTCAGGCACTATACAACATTAAAGACGAGACTCTTTCAATGGATCAAAAACGATTAAAGGAGAGGCTCTCCCTCAGAGAAAATGGAAAATGTGTTATAGGGATTAAGAGTAAAGAATGGGAAAGTGTAGCAAGCCGGTTACTGTTACAGAAGGGTAATTAATTATGTTTAGAAAACCTGACAAAAAGGAAAGGATATACCTGTTGATTGTCGTAATTCTTTATCTGAGCGGGCTATTATATGTTTACTCTCACAACCTATCTTTCAAATCCCTTTACTATTACGGCCTTTTACAGCCAAAAGGTATTACAGGCGATGAGGTAAGGCTTGTTGAGATAGAGACACCTTTTTCATGGAATATACCACAGGTGCTTTGGTATATCTTTATAAAGGCATCAGCAGTCCATGTAGAGCTTTTTCAGTACTGGATTGTGGGGATGTTGATCGCAGGTGCGTTGGTCTCTTTCGTCCCTTGGGAAAAGGTTAAGAAGAAGATGGGTTATGGTAGGCTCGGGGCAACTTTTATTGCTACAGTAGCAGGTGCTATAATTCCTATATGTTCATGTGGTATTGTTCCGGTTCTGGCAGGTATGGTTGAGGCAGGCATCCCACTGGGACCAACAATGGCATTTCTTATTGCAGCACCAATGCTAAACGTAGCAGCGCTCTTTATGACCGGAGGTGTCCTCGGATGGCCATTAGCCTTTGGTAGGCTACTTGGCACATTTGGAATCGCTCTTGGTGTAGGGTATGTCCTCTCAAGGTGGCAGAGAAAACAGAGGTTTCTTAGAAGGCTTGTTAAACTTAATATTACGCCAAGGCTTTCCCCTGAGTTACAGCAGTTTGCCTTCGATATGGCAATGAAGCTCACAAGCCATCCTGAAGGACTCACAACACAGGAACTTGCTCCAGGTAAGGAAGAGAAGCTCTTTCTCCTTGGAGAAGCAGGAGTCCTTGACAGAGACAGAGGGGGCAGGTGGCACTTACCTGAAACAACTTCGATGTCCGCAGATGCAATAGGTGCATGTATGGTTCTTCCTGGAGGGGACGTCGCCAGGAGTTTTTCTGAAAAGATTAAGGGCACTATTGCCACTGCCTGGGATTTCTTTCTACAGTTGAATTACTATCTTGTCCTTGCCGTTATTATTGCTGGTGCGATAAAGGTTCTGATTCCAACAAAAGTGGTCATAAGCCTTGTTGGTGGTGAGAGCCTCAATTCTGTACTAATATCTTCTGTAGTTGCTGTGCTTGCGTATGTATGTACCTATGTGGAGATCCCTACTGCTCTTGCCTTTATCCACAAAGGCATGGGTGGTGGTGCAACACTGGCTTATCTGCTTGGTGGCCCAGGGCTCTCACTTCCATCAATAATGATGCTTTCAGGGGTTTTCAGATCAAAAGTACTTGCCCTTTATGTGGGTCTGAGTTTTATCGGGTGTGTAATAGCAGGGTATGTGTTTAATCTATTTTAAATCAACCTTGTTTCGAAAAGGAGGATAAGATGTCAGCAGATGTAAAAACTATAAAAATCTATATGATGCCACTTGAATATCCCTGTGGGCCTCAATCAGCATGCTGCGGTCCTATAGGGCAGTCAGAGGAGGAGATTAAAGGACTGAAAGAGACTATCGAGAGAGAACTCAGGGTTAATGTGGGGCTTATAGATGTGAAAAAGGAAGGTATAAGGCTTTCAGATAGTCAGGTTCTGAAGCTACTTAATACCTTTGGTGCCATGGCACTGCCAGTTATTGCCCTTGATGATAAGGTTGTATCCATGGGCAACCTATCTCCTCAGCAGGCTGTTCAGGCACTAAGGCAAAAACTGGCTGAATAGGAGGTAAGGGTTATGGTTTATGAATTCGTATGTATGGACTGCGATAGGATGGTTGAGGTTAAAGCTACTGTTTCTGAATATGAAAAAGGACTGAAGTTGACATGTCCTCATTGTAGCAGTGAAGAGATGGTAAGGGTATTCAGTGGCATTACAATTGCATCAAAAAGTGGTGTTAATTTTGGTAGTTGTGGCCCTTCAGCCGGTCCAGGATGTTGTGGTTAAGGAGGTAAAGCGATATGAGTGCTACTGTATCATTGAATGATAAGGAATTACTTTGGCTTGAGGGGATTGTTGTTGACAGCGATAAGAATGAGGCACTTAAATTTGTCAGGATGATCAAGGAAAAGGTAGAGCAGCAAGAAGAACACAAATGTGGCCCCAGGATTTAGAACAGCAATTACATTTAAGTAACAAACCTGACTGGCTTTTAAAACAATTAAGAGAGGCAAATTCGGGACTAAAGACAACACATAGTTCAAAAAAGCTCATTCCTCTACCTTGAAAAATTTAAGATAGTTTTTCATTCTATGATATAATTAAACATGCTTACACAAGAGGTTTATAATATTTTGCGGCCCTGCCTATGGGGGACTATGATCGAGTCTCTGGACATCAAGGAGGATAGTTTCCTGATTATTGAACGCCTGCTTGAGCATGGAGGAGATAAACAGGTAGAATTTGTGCTTAAAACCTATGACAGAGATACCATATCAGAGGTCGTCAGAAAGAGCACCTATCTTTCTCCGAAAACGGTCAACTATTGGTGCCTCTATCTAAATATTAAAAGGGAGGAAACACGATGTTTTACCATGCAGTCCCCCAACATGTGGCCTTCCTCCTAAGTAAGTTGAGTTCTTTCCCTTTACCTCATAATACCTATCTGGCAGGTGGCACTGCTGTTACCCTCTATTTGGGCCACAGGATTTCGATAGATATAGACCTTTTTACAGAAGAGCATTTTCTTACGGGTCCAATCGTAAATGCAGTAAGGGAAACACATACAGTCCAGATAGAAAATGTTTCAGATAAAGATTCCTTCGTAGTAGAGGTCGAAGGCGTAAGGTTAAGCCTGTTTTATTATCCCTATCCTCTCCTTGAGCCTCTTTATTATGATTCTGTTTACAAAATAGCCCTGACCTCTTTTACAGATATCGCTGCCATGAAGATAGTAGCGATAGTACAGAGAGGAACGGCAAAGGATTTTGTAGACTTAAAGGCTATAATGGAAAAAACTGGTATGTCGCTGGATCAACTGATCAGTGCAACTCTTAAAAAGTATGGAGTCCCAGAAGACTATTCTTACCACATAAAAAGAGGTCTTGTGTTTTTCGATGAAGCCGAAAAAGGGCTAAAGGATGTTGTCATCTTAAAAGAGTCTTTACAATCTCCGATTGGCCAAACTGAATGGGAGGATGTTAAAAGGTTCTTTAACCGTATTGTCTTATGAAAAGTCTCTTTATGATCTTGAATCTATGCTTAGTGGTAAATGGGACGTCTCAGCAAGATGTTAAAGGTGAAAGGAAAGTTTTTGCCTGTGACTTGTAAACCCGACTGGCTTTTAAAACAATTAAGAAAAGCAAATTCTGG
>JBFLZU010000077.1 GCA_040756155.1 Nitrospirota bacterium
CCTGAAATCCTTGCATATCATCTCAGAGAAGCACTCGATTCGCTTGGAGAGATTGTCGGTGCGACAACAACTGAGGATATCCTCGACAGGATATTTCAGCAATTCTGTATCGGGAAATAATGCAAATCTGGTTTGATACAAATGACTTCAAAGTATATGTCTCCAGTCACGGATACTTCCTTGTCTTTAGCAAGAAACTTCCTATTCTAAAGATTACTGGGCTGGAGATTTATAGTGGGACTGTTGGAGAACTTGGTCATTCAATTTCATATGAGCCCGACCACGATGACCTCAATGTTGACCTTAAAGGCCCTATCTTAAAAAATGCTGTAGATGGATGGGTAAATCAAAACCTCTCTTTACTCAAAGAAATGGAAGAATCGGCGTTAATTCTTTATGAAGAGAAGAAGAGAAGATTTGTTTACAATCATCCAAAAATTGGAAAACTTAAGATTGGGGATGAAGTAATACTATGGGGTAAGGCCTACAAAATAAGATGGATCGGCTGGAGCATACATGCCAAGTTTCCTGTTCTTGTTTTAGAAGATGATACTGAGACAAGCTCTATAAGGGCAGACCATCCAGATTTGAAGAAGAGCGGAAAAGTGTGGAGGAAATGATATAGAATAACATAGAATGTTTTTTTCTTGACAATCGCAAATTTATGTGGTAATAACCTGTCATTACAGGTTAAAAGTGTATTCATAAGATGTATAATTTTTCTGCTGATTCAAGAAATATTTCTACTGTAGTTAATAAAAGATCCCCAATCCCCGCCTATAATCAATTGATAGACATTATTTACAATCAGATCAAGAATAGGGTATTTCTGCCTAATGAAATGTTACCATCCGAAACAGAACTTTGCCAGATGTATGGCATAAGCAGGACTACAGTAAGGGAATCTTTGAGAAGATTAACACGAGATGGATTGTTGTATACAATCAAGGGCAAGGGAACCTTTGTAGCAGAGCCCAAATTGGACCAGATTATGATAAAGATTCCTGACTTTTATAAGGATATGGCTGAACGGGGATTAAAACCAGATGTTAAGGTCTTAGAACTTAAGGTTATTGAGGCTAGCAAATTGGTATCAGAGAAACTAATGGTACCTCCTGGTGAAAGTGTTTTCCGTATAAAACGACTTTTTCTTGCTGACAATAAACCTTATGTCCTTGAAAAGAAATTCATAGTCTGCAAAGATTGTAAAATCCTCAATTCTTGTAACCAAAATGATCTTATGGATATCAAAGATCAATCCGTCTTTGATGTTTTAGCCGGAAAATGTCACATCTGCAATGAGTATGCATATGTATCTATAGAGGCAACTACAATCAGACATGATGAGGCAAAGCTTTTAGAGGTGCCAGTTGGTACTGTAGCTCTCTATGTTGATCTTGTCGCTTACAAGAAGGATGAGACTCCTTGCGGTTGGATAGCCTCAATATATCGTGGTGATCTCTATCGTTTTAAAACAAAGATATACAATTATTCTTTGAGTAGCTGAAAATTTTTTTATTTTAGCCTGTCATGTCAAGACATTACAAATAAATACAGCCACTTTTAGGTAACTAAAAATCCACCAAGAAGGGAGGTGTTCGGAATGAAATTACCAAAAGAAATTATTGATGCCTTAAAAATTAAGGAACCTACTGATGTGTGGGTTTATCTAACCACATGCAGTGTGGACGGAAAGTGTAATATCAGTCCCCAACTTTTTACAGATGTTTATATGGATGAGTTTATCCTAATACCGGATCTCTTTGCAGTGAAAACCAAGATCAATCTCAACGAAAATAAGGTTGGTGTTGTAACGATTGTTAATCCTGCTGAGGGGAAGACATGGGCACTGAGAGGTCCATGCGGACATATCGAATGGGGACTGCCCGATAACTATGACTTTCAGGGGGTAAAGGCAGGAGACATCCTTAAGAGATGGGGTGATTGGTCAGAAAAGGAATCTTTTTCCAGTCTTCCAGATGATATTAGACCAACTGTTATAGCCCAAAGGGGAGTAATAGTATTGCGGGTTGCTGAATGTTACAGCTTTAATGCCGAAGACTCAGGAAGAAAAATATTATAAAGAGATTTTACATGAGAAAATTTAAAGATAAGGGAGGTGAAATACATGAAACTCACAGATGAGATGAAGGATGCCCTGCACATTGTTGGCTCGGGAGGGGCTGTAGTTCATTTAACAACATGCAGTGCTGACGGTAAACCCAATACGGTGGGTGAGCGATTTGTTGCTGTCTGGAAAGATGAATATATTCTAATAGCAGATATGTTTGCCCAAAAGACGAAGGCAAATCTTATGGAGAATCCTATAGGAGTTATTACAATAGCCCATCCAGTTAAAGGTAGAACATGGGCTTTCAGGGGTCCAACCACGATACTTCAGGAAGGTCTCCCTGAGGATTATGAATTTCATGGGGCAATGGCTAAAGATGTTTTGGCTGAGTGGGGTAACTGGGCTGAAAAAGAACCACCCTCTGAAGTACCGCCTGATATAAGACCTCCACGGTTGGTGCAGAGGGGAGTAATGTTTATGAAGGTAGAAGAAATTTATAGTTACAAACCTGATGAGGCTGGTAAAAAAATCTTATGAAGGGAGGATACAATGGCTAAGTTAACACCAAGAATGAAAAACTGGCTTGAGGGACTTGGCGCCCATATTGGGACAGCTACAAAGAAAGGGTTTCCAACAACCATAGTAGTAGAGTCAGCAAAGGTAGAAGGAGATAACACGGTAAAGTTCCAACTGTCTAACGCACAGGTAGAACAGATCAAACAAAATATCTCTGAAAATCCTCAGGTTGCTATAGGACCTGGAGGGCTGGGTTGTATTCGAGCAGCATACCAGTTCAAGGGAGCAGCGAAATTAGAAGGTAATACCCTTATGGTTGAAGTAAGGGAGATTTACTGCACAAAACCAGGGCCTGAAGCTGCGCTGAGATTAGATACATTGCCTTACGAAAGCGTTCTCAAGTTTGAATCGACCCGCTGGAAAGATGCAGGACCACCAAAATAAGGTCTGCATTCCTTACATTTCGAAGCTTTTGGTAGGAAGATTCAATCATACAGTGAGAGAGGAGGTGTCCAAAATGGAGGCATATATAAAAAAAGAGGTTATACCAGGGAGTATAAAGCCGAGATGGAAAAAGACAAAGGTGGTCAAATGGCTGGAGCTGGGTGCCATTCCAGCCATCGTAGGGATGTGGTTTCCAGACTGGGCTGGACAATACATCCACAAGATGTCTGGTACCGATTATATATTTCCTCCATCCCTTGCCTTCCCACCTGTAATTGTCTATGTAGGTGCGCTAATACTCTGGAAGGCATGTCTGGAGGGGGCTAAAAATATGGGGTGGCATTACAAAGGTATCAAGATTTCAGGAACCCTGGCTGTAATATGCGCTGGGTTGAGTGTTATATCCCATTTCTTTATTCAATCAGGTTCAACTACCGCCTTTGCAATTACGATATTATTTATAGGGCTGGCTGCTTTTTTTGCCACAGGGTTTTTCTGGTTCACTATTGCTAAGGTTGCTGAAATTAGCATAGAAACAAGGACGGAGGTTACAAAACACGCCGTTATGCTCTTGAATCTATTAGCTATCATTTTAGGGGCAGCAACGGTTCTTTCAATCCTGACAGGCTCAGACAGCTGGCCACTGCTTCTCAGACTTACGGTATTGACCTTTACAGTGGCTTTCCTGTTTTGTCGTTATGCAGTATACTGCTATAAAACTCAGAAATCCATTGGTGCTGATTTTGCTACGCCACCAGAGGAACAGTTTTGGGTATAACAATTAAAGTAGGAGTGGTTAACGATGGAAAAAGAAATACTGGCAACTTTCAGGGCAACAACTGCAAAACCTGATTATCTCACTACAGAGAAGTTCGATGCTATGCTCGGAGGATGGGGGGTCTTCAACCTCGGTATATGGGCTGCTGCAAATGTGATTGCGAAGGAGATGCAGAAAGGCAGGAATATGAAGCTTGAGGTTACAAACGAAGCCTATACCGATGTAGATGATATAGCAAAGAAATCGGTTAAAAAGCTCATGGATTGTGGTGCTGATCCAGCAAATGCTGCGCTTGCCACTGCAACACTCCTTTACTGGGCAGGTGTTAATGCCCAGTGTGGAATTCCATGTCCTAACAGGAAACTCGGTGCAGTTGCAAGAATGGCAGCAGGGGTGCCCTCAGGGCGTGTTGCTTCTATACCTACAGAGAAGCTTAACAATAAGATATCTGGTTTTGCGGCCACACTGGCGATATATGAGGCTTTACAGAAAGAATACCTTGCACCATTCGATGCAAAATTACTCCCATTGGGCCTGGGCGGAAGCCCATTTCTCGGGCATTCAGCAATAGGAGAAGACCATCTATTTCCAGAGCTTGGAGAAAAACTCACCCGTATAGGTGTGAGGGCAATGCTCAAGGCATATGAATCAGCAGGCATGAGACCTAACAAATGGCTTTCTGCAATCCTTGCCTGTTCGGCTGCACTCGAGATCATACACCCCGATGCCTTTGTCGGAGAAGAATATGGTCCATTCCTGTTGACAAGGACACCAGAGGTATGCGGGATGGCTGCTGTAGAAGAAGCAGAGATGCCAAAGGTTATACACATCAGAGGAACCGATGAAGAACTGAAGACAGCAAAGGTTGTTGGTGACTTTGCATTGATACTCAAAGATTGCGGTACCCCTACAGTCGTTGGGATGATAATGTTTAATGAGACATGTTCCATTATCAGAGAAGGTGCAGTATTAGGAGTCGGACGGGCAGGAGGACCACTGCTTCTCCCTCTTAACCACTGGGTAACCTCAGCAGCACTCGCCCTTTATCTACTTGGCAGAGGCGCAACACAGGAAGAAACCGTAACCGCAATTAAGAAATCTGTGGGAATGTTCATTCAGCCTGAAGATGCTACTGTTGCTACAAATATCCTCGCAAGAAGGGCAGAATTCGTTGAGCGTGGACCTGTGACTGATGCTATAATAAGGGCTACAGAGCCTTCTATGTGCAATTCGATATTAAAGAGGGCGACTTTTGCATATGAAATCCTTAAGAATGGTAAAACACTTGAAGAACTTGTTAAAAAAGTCCAGGAAAGACATATCGCTACAATTGCAGATGGCACAGCACGGATAATGAGCAAGGTCCTGAACAGGAACATAGAGTATATCAAATTCAAAGAGGTAAAACCTGGTGCTGGAAGGCGAACCCATAAATTTGCAAAGAGATACTTTGCATTTGATGGATATGTAGATGTTGAGGTCAAGGTCGATGGAAAGGTTCACAGGATGAAAAATCTCCTTGCTGATGTAGCACCAAAAGCCCTTCTCAGCGGTGATAAGGAAACAATGAGTACTATTGCTACAGTCTCGATGGCAGTGACTGAGTTATTGAACTCAGGGGCATGTTCTATGGATGTGGCTGTGTGTGCATGTATGGCTGCTGCGATGGGGATGGATCCAAAGGAGGCTGCAGAACGGTCTGCAGAGGCTGCAAATGTAATAATATCTATGCCTTGGCCAGGTCTGAAAAATGCTGCACAGCTTGCTGCTGATATTGTTAAGGAACTTCAATGATCTCCCGCAAAGAGTTTCTTAGCCGTGTGATGATACTCGGACAGTATTGTTATACGGAGCGGGGGGAGATTACGGTAAAAACCGTCTTCACAGCATTAAAATCCTTCCTCCAGAAGGACGAGAGCAAAAGACTCGAAGGGCTCCTGCCTTCTCCTTTAAGGGAGCTGTGGCAGGAGTCTCCTTTTGTTGAGGTAGGGTATGACTCCAATAAAGATTATATTGTATTGGTATCAAAGATAGGAAACTATCCGTATAAGGCAGCAGCAGAAAGAGATGTAAAGATTGTATTCGCCGGTATCAGAGAATTCATGGATGAATCAACTATTAATGAGCTGATATCTATTCTTCCTGATAAGGAGATATTCGAGAAATCAAAATCGTGCAGCCTCAATGGTTCTGCCGAGAATTTTCTTTGAAGATAACAGTGTGCTGGGTCCAGCGCTAGTTAGTGAAAAATAGAGGAAGATGATGAAAAAGAAAGGGACGCTTATTTTTGCACAGGTGGACCATGTCTCTGGTGAGATTACAGGCTATGCAGTTGGAAGGATAATAGAACTCGGTGCCCATAATGTCCAGCTTATTCCGACAATAACCAAGAAGAATAGACCAGGCAATATACTCATCATAGATGCTGATCCGTCAAAAGAGAAAGCTATATCTGAATTTATGGCGAGAGAACTCGGGGTCTCTGGTTATCACCGGATAGACACCCAGCATATCTTTCATCGAGTCTCCTTTGTAGAAAGGAAGGTTCGTATAAAGTCAGGTAGCAGGTCAAAAAGTATGAGATGCACCCTCAAGATAATTGGAGAGAGCACAAAACCTCTATGTGTAGAGATAGAGCATGACTTTCTTGTTGGTATTCAGAAAGAAATAAGGAAAGAGTTTAACTCTACACTCTCACTCTCCGAATTGAGGGGAAAAATAGAAACAGGACTATCTGATTTACAGATAGAAGAGGTTACCATAGAGGTATAATTCTGTATGTGCTTGTTGCCGAACAATCCTTTTCGCTTTCTGAAGAGAATTTTTGACAAATTCATGGCTCGTTACAGGCAATTTCAAAACTCGCCCTTCGGGCTCAAACAGTTGAAATTGCTTATCTTCCTCTTCGCCAGGATTTGTTACCAAAAATTCTCTATGTCGCTCAAAGGGTTCGGCAACAGCCTCAGATTTTACACTACACAGAAAAGGAGGCGATCAGTAGTTTATGTATAACGAAAAACTGGAAAAGGTAAGAGCGGCAGTCACCATTCTTGTAGATAACTGTGTAATGGAATTGTTGCCCGGAAGTAGATTCATAAAACGATTATCCCGACCGCATAATAACTTTCTAAGCGAGCATGGTTTCTCTGCACTCATAGAGACAGACGGAAAGAGAATACTCGTTGACACAGGGCCTACAGGTATTGCCCTTGAGCATAATCTAAATCTATTAGGTCTGGATTTTGATGACATAGATATTGTTGTTCTCTCCCATGGTCACAGCGATCATACTGGTGGACTAAAGAAGGTACACGGGACAATCATAGCTCATCCCGATGCCTTTCTTCAGAAGTTTATAGTTCCAAAGAGGCATTTAAAGATAGACCTCACATGTCCTAGTATAGATCCAGAGAGGCAGGTGATAAATTTTTACACAAGACCTCTAAAATTAGCCAGAGGTGTGATCACCACAGGAGAGATTGTGCGGATTAATAAATGGGAAGAATTGGATGTATTCCGGATAAAGAGAAATGGCAAGTATCTCAAAGACAGCGTACTCGACGATCAGGCGATAATTATAAATACAAGAAAGGGATTGGTGATTGTTGCAGGATGCAGTCATGCAGGCATTATAAATACCCTTGAGCAAGCCATAAAGATAACTGGTGTTGAGAAAATTTATTGTGTAATTGGTGGACTCCACTTCATTGGTCCAGGAATTAGAAAGGTTGAAAGGACAATCAAGAAGTTAAAAAGACTGGGTGTCAAAAAGATAGTTCCACTTCATTGTACTGGCTTTGAGGGTATAAAGAGGCTTTCTGAAAAGATGAAGGATGAGTTTGAATACGCAACCGCTGGTTGTAGAATTGAATTTTAGTATTGGCTAAGATAGCATTCTGTCCAAAGAAATTCTCAAGATAGTTTTAGCAGGAGAAAATATGTCTGATAATGCAAAGAGTGGTTACAAAGGGGCAGAACAGATTATACAATGGGCTAAGTCCTATTGCGACTGGATAGAGACATGTTTTGATAGGGCTGAAAAGTTAAAACCGTGTCCTACAGGTGCCAAAGGGGCATGTTGCAAACACTGCCATATGGGTCCCTGCAGGTTTGTACATAGCAGCGAAGAGAGGGTAGAAAAGGGTGTATGCGGAGCTACACTTGCAACAGTGGCTGCAAGGAACTTTCTCAGGATGGCTATAGATGGCGCAGCAGCACATTCAGACCATGCGAGGAATATGGCTTTTACACTACTTGGAGTTGCAAATGGCGAGATAAAAGCTTTTGGAATATCTGATGTAAAAAAACTTCACAAGATTGCAAAAATCCTTGAGATAAAGTTTGAAGGAAGGGCAATAAATGAGGTAGCAAGGGATGTTGCAGAGAGTTTGCTTGATGATTTTGGAAGGCAGAAAGGTGTTTTAAACTATATAAAAAGGGCTCCTAAAAAAACCCAGGAAAGATGGGAGAATTGGGGTATTACTCCAGAAGGTATTGATAGAGAGATTGTAGCGGCAATACACCGAATAAATATAGGTGTTGACCATGAACCCGACAGCCTTCTTCTTGATGCTCTTAAAGTATCACTTGCAGATGGATGGGGTGGATCTATGATAGCAACAGATATCACGGATATTCTTTTCGGTACCCCACAGCCTGTCAAATCAGAGGCAGGCTTTGGAATATTCAAAGAAGATGAGGTCAATCTGATTGTTATCGGACATGAACCAACACTAACGAAAGTTATTATTGATATAGCTTCAGAACCTGATGTGAACGAATATGCTAAATCAAAGGGAGCAAGTGGAATAACCATAGGTGATATATTTGGTATGAAACATGGTATCCCTACAGCAGGTGGGTTTACAAATCAGGAACTCTGCTTAATGACAGGACTTATCGATGCCATAGTTGTGGATGCACAGTGCATTATGCCAACCCTTGTAGAGATCGCTAATAGTTTTCACACAAAGATAATCACTACATCTCAGAAAGCAAAGTTGCCTGGTGCGGAACATATACCTTATGACGTCCGCAGGGCAGAGAAGACAGCCAGAGAAATAATAAAGATTGCAATAGATAACTATCCAAACAGGTCAGGTTTGGGTGAGAGGGTAACTGAAAAAATTCCAATAATAACAGGTTTTTCTCAGGAATATATGGAGTATATGAATGACAGTGTCTCTGGGATGTCATTTAGACTTTTAAACGATGCCATTATGGAAGGCAAGATTCGAGGCATAGTCGGACTTGTAGGATGCGATAATCCACGGGTCCAAGCAACTGGCATTCACAAATATCTTGTAAGGGAATTAATCGAAGATGATGTGCTTATTTTCTCAACCGAATGCGGCTCAGCAGCCTGTGCAATTTCAGGATATCTTAATCCTGAAACTGTACCTGACGGGGCAGGTCCTGGGCTAAGAAAAGCCTGTGAGGAAATAGGAATACCCCCGATACTCCATCTTGGACCATGCGTTGATAACTCAAGGATATTGACTATTCTCTCTGCTATGGCAACTGAAGACAGTATTTCTGATGAGATTGGTGGGATACCTGTTGTCATTATCGCACCTGAGTGGATGGCTGAAAAGGAGATTGCCATTGGATGTTATTTTGCTGCTTCAGGTGTTCCAGTCATATTAGGTGGGACTTCCCCTGTTGAATATAGTGAGGATGTAACAAAGATAATGACTGAGGAATGGTTTGAAAGGTTTAGAGGTTCACTTCATTTTGAGCCTGATTTTGAAAAAATGCATAGTCTTGCACTCGACTATATAGATAAGGCAAGGGAGGCTCTTAATCTGCAGAGATATGAGTATGGGAAATATGGTACTTAGAGTTGCTACTGAGTATGGCGTGTTTGGAAAAGAATAAATGAATATAGATCAAATAAATGTTGAAGAACAAATAGGTCCTGTAGGGAAAGTATTAAAGGAAAGCTATGGTAACCGAAGCGTTTTGATCCATTGTCTTCAAATGATACAGGCAGAGGAAGGATACCTGATAGGAGACTCTCTGAGCAAGCTCTCAAAAAAACTTGGAGTTCCCCTGTCTGAGATATACAGTGTTGCGAGCTTTTATAAACAGTTTAACTTTAAGCCGCGAGGAAAGAAAGTGGTAAGGGTCTGTCTGGGTACTGCATGTTATGTAAGGGGTTCCGAGAAGGTCTTGAGCATCCTTGAAGAAGAGTTCGGTATTAAAGATGGAGAGACAACAGAAGACCTCCATGTTACACTTGAGACCGTTGGATGTGTTGGATGTTGCGGACTTGCACCTGTTGCAACTATCAATGATGTTGTAGTTGGAGAACTTGTATTAAAGAAGGTTGGCAAACTTATTAAATCTATTAAAGAAGAATAACAATGGGAAGGATCAACAGCTTAGAAGAACTGAAGAACCTCAGAATACGCCTTAAGGAAAACATATTCAAGACTGACAGAAAGAGGGTAAGGGTATGCTGTGGGACTGCGTGTAGTGCTCAAGGTTCTAAAAAGATTGTCCAGACATTCGAAGAGGAGTCAGCACAGAAAGGGATGGACATCGAGGTTCTCATGACAGGTTGTCAGGGTCTATGCCAGAAGGGACCCGTTATGAAGGTAGAACCCTACGGATATTTTTATCAGAAGGTAACTTATGAGAAAGTAAGGGAAATTATTTCCAAAACCTTTTCCAGAGAGGCTCCTGTCAGGAGTCTCCTTTATAGAGAATCTGTTTTAGATGACCCAATAAAGAAAATGGATGACCTTCCTTTTTATAAGAAACAGGTAAGAATTGTCTTGAGGAATAACGGGTTTATAGATCCTTGTAATGTCAATCATTATATTGCAGTGGGTGGTTATGCTGCCATGGAAAAAGTGCTCTCAACCATGACTCCTGATCAGGTGTTAGAGGAGGTTAAGAGGTCAAACCTCAGAGGTCGTGGTGGTGCAGGCTTCCCTGCTGGAAGGAAATGGGAACACTGTAAGAAATCTACTGGCAAGATTAAGTTTGTGATAGCCAATGGCGATGAGGGTGACCCTGGTGCATTCATGGACAGGTCAATTATGGAAGGAGACCCCCATAGCCTTATTGAGGGTATGCTTATTTGTGCATACACATTAAACGCAGAATATGGCTTCATATATGTACGGCACGAGTATCCCCTTGCAGTAAAGAACCTGAGGATAGCCATTAAGCAGGCGGAGGAACTTGGTTTGCTCGGAGAAGATATACTCCGCACTGGAATGAATTTTTATCTTGATATCAGAGAAGGTGCAGGCGCCTTTGTATGTGGTGAGTCCACGGCACTTGTGGCATCCATAGAAGGAAATAGGGGATTCCCAAGACCAAGGCCACCGAGATTATCGGAGGTTGGTGGTGGTTTATGGGGTTATCCGAGCAATCTTAATAATATCGAGACGTATGCCTGTCTTCCACCAATAATAGAAAATGGTGCAGAATGGTTTAGAAGCATAGGAACTGAAAATTCCCCTGGAACAAAGGTCTTTGCACTTACTGGTAAGGTTGTTAATACAGGTCTTATTGAGGTTCCTATGGGGATAACGCTCAAAGAGATTATATATGACATCGGAGGGGGTATCAGGAACAACAGAAAATTTAAGGCTGTGCAGACAGGTGGTCCTTCAGGTGGTTGTTTGTCAGAAGAACATTTAGATTTGCCTGTTGACTACGACTCTCTTATAAATGTTGGCTCAATGATGGGCTCAGGTGGTTTAGTAGTCATGGACGAAGATAATTGCATGGTTGATATAGCAAAATTCTTCCTTTCTTTCACACAGAGAGAGTCTTGTGGAAAGTGTCCGCCATGCAGGATAGGCACATACCAGATGCTTGAGATACTCGAAAAAATCACATCAGGCAATGGTGAAGAAGGAGATATAGAACAACTTGAAAAAATAGGTAATCTTGTCAAGTCAGGTTCTTTGTGCGGTCTCGGACAAACTGCTCCTAATCCTGTACTTTCAACTATAAAATATTTCCGTGATGAATACGAAGAACATATTAAAGATAAATATTGCAAAGCAAAGGTCTGTAAAGGTCTCGGCGTTTACAGAATTGATGGCTCGGAATGTTTCTCCTGCAGCCTCTGTAAAAAGGCATGTGCCTTTGATGCTGTCAATGAAACAAAAGATGCTTTCTATATTGACAGGGATTATTGCACGAAGTGCAAGGCATGCTATCTTGCATGCCCGATTGGTGCTGTTAAGATTGGGAGTAGGGTAATACCATGGGTTATTCCAGAGCAATGCGAGGGTTGTTCAGATTGTGTTCATGCCTGCCCTGTTCATGGACTTAAGATGTATGAAACAGAAAATGAAGGAATTTTTATACCATGGCTCTCAGACCCCGATCTCTGTGTTAGTTGTGGTAAGTGCTCTGCTGTTTGTTCCAGTAGTGGTGTTGTCCTTACTACTCATGTGCAGGAAGCAAAGCAGAGATTTTTGACTAAAAGACCAAAGGGTCTCGTCATTGAAGATGAGAAGAAAAAGAGTGGGTATATTGAGAGCGGGTCTAAAAACAATGCTACAGAGTCAGATAGCGTTGTCTTGATAGACTCAGATAAGTAATTAAGAATGGAGGTGATTACTTATGAAACCAAAGATTGTAGGTCTAAATAATTGTGAAGTAGTAGAACATCCAAAGCACAGGAAATTCTTTGTGCGGACAATGATTACAAGCGCAGACAATCCATCTATGAGTTTCCACAGAGGTACAGTTGAGGTCGGTGGCGCCATACTTCCCCACACTCATGAAAAAGAGACTGAGACTTATTACATACTATCTGGAAAATCTGAAGGAACTATGGGAAACGATAAAGGAACCTATACCTTTGGTAGCCTTTTCATGGCACCACCCGGAGTTCTTCATGGACTTGAAAATATAGGTGATGAACCTGTGGAGATAGTTTCGGTATTCACACCACCGATAAAATAGAAAACATAACCCCGGAGGGGCAACCCTCTTAAATTTAAGGTAAACCCCGCACCCCGCCCACGCGGGCTGCGGGGACTGCGCGGGCGGGGC
>JBFLZU010000078.1 GCA_040756155.1 Nitrospirota bacterium
ATGGTCTTTCAGAGCTATGCACTTTATCCCCACATGTCTATCCATGAAAACATAGCCTTTCCATTGAAGATGAAGAAGGCAGAAAAAGAATTTATTGAAAATGAAGTTAAACGGGTTGCAGCTCTTCTTGGTCTTGAAGATATGATTCATAGGAAACCAAAAGAACTCTCCGGCGGCCAGAGGCAGAGGGTTGCTCTTGGAAGGGCTATAATCAGGAAGCCAAAGGTTTTTTTGATGGATGAACCCCTTTCTAACCTTGATGCAAGATTAAGGATTGAGATGAGGGCAGAGTTAAAGAGGCTTCATCAGGAATTGAAGATATCCACTGTCTATGTGACCCATGATCAGGCAGAGGCTATGAGCCTTTCAGATAGAATAGCAGTGCTCCATCAAGGCGAGATACAGCAGTGCGGAACACCTATTGAGGTATATTTAAAACCTGCAAATACCTTTGTTGCAGGCTTCATAGGAAGCCCTCCAATGAACTTTATTCCAGCTTCCGTACATAAACAACATCCTTTAGAGATAAACTGTAATAGAATAATTTTATCACCTTTATTAAAAAGTCCGCCTCAAAGCACCAATTTAATTATAGGGATAAGACCAGAGGATATAGTTATATCTGCTGAAAAGTTAAAGGAACGCATAGAAGTTACTATCTCAATAATAGAATCTGCAGGCTCATTCAACTGGGTTGATGTAATATGGAATGATGTAAAGATTAAAGGGACTTCAAAACTAGGCGAATACTTAAAGGTGAGAGGTAAAGCATTTATGGGGTTTCCACTGGATAAGGTTATTGTATTTGATGCAGAGTCAGGTAGAAGGCTTTAATATTACGGAAAACAGAATGAATATCGGTGCTAATTATCTTGGAAATGGAAGATGTGAGTTTGTTGTCTGGGCACCTCTACTAAAGGATGTGGCGGTAAAAGTCATGTCACTAACTGAACGCATGATGCCTATGGAGAAGGATAGCAGAGGATACTGGGAGATCGTAGTTGATGGTGTTTTTCCTGGAACATTTTATCTTTATAGACTCGAAGATGAAATGGAAAGAACCGACCCTGCATCGCGATGCCAGCCAGAAGGCCTACATGGTCCTTCACAGATTATAGACCCTAATGAATTTCAATGGACTGATGATGACTGGAAAGGGATCCCTTTAAATGACTTCATAATATATGAACTGCATGTCGGCACATTTACAAAAGAGGGAACATTTGAGGCAATCATTCCATACCTTGATTATTTAAAAAAACTCGGCATAACCGCCATTGAGCTTATGCCTGTGGCTCAATTCCCAGGCACCAGAAACTGGGGATATGATGGCGTTCATCTATTTGCACCCCAAAACTCCTATGGAGGCCAATCTGGACTAAAGACACTGGTTAATGCATCTCACAAAAAGGGACTGGCTGTTATTCTGGATGTTGTCTATAACCACCTTGGCCCTGAAGGGAATTACTTAGGTAAGTTTGGACCATATTTTACTAACAGATATAAGACACCATGGGGAGATGCTATTAATTTCGATGGACATTACAGTGATGAGGTAAGGTGGTTTTTTATAGAAAACGCTCTTTACTGGATAACCGAATATCATATTGATACTCTCAGGATTGATGCCATACACGGAATCTTTGATTTCAGTGCCAAACACTTTTTGCAAGAATTGGGTGAAGCTGTACGCAAACAGGCAGAAGTACTGGTTAGGAATATTTATGTTATTGCTGAAAGTGACCTCAATGATGTAAGGGTTATAAATCCAATAGAAACTGGTGGGTATGGCATTGATGCACAATGGAATGATGATTTTCACCATTCTCTTCATACTCTAATTACAGGAGAGAATAATGGCTATTATGAAGACTTTGGAAAGATATGGCATTTAGAGAAGGCATACAGAGAGGGTTTTGTTTATTCAGGAGAGTATTCCAGATTCAGAAAACGTGGACATGGCAGTTCCTCAAAAGATAGGCCTGCACATCAGTTTATCGTCTTTTCTCAGAACCATGATCAGGTTGGAAATAGAGCGATGGGTGACAGATTAAGCCAGATTCAATCCTTAGAAAAACTCAAACTTGCTGCTGGTGTTGTGATTCTCTCTCCATACATACCTCTTTTGTTTATGGGTGAAGAATACGGTGAAACAGCACCTTTTCAGTATTTTGTAAACCATTCTGATGAGGTTCTTATAGAAGCTGTGAGAAAGGGCAGGAGAGAGGAGTTCTCATCATTTCAATGGCAGGGAGAGATTCCAGACCCACAGGATGAAAGCACTTTTTTAAATTCTAAGATTAATATCGAACTTCACAGGAAAGGCAGGCACAATATTCTGTTTAAGTTTTACAAAGAACTGATAAGATTAAGAAAGGAAGTCCCCGCCCTTTTTAATCTCAGCAAGGAGAATATGGAGGTAAAGGGATTTGAGGAGGAGAAGGTTTTATATGTCAGGAGATGCTTCAAAGATGACGAAATTTTTTGCCTTTTCAATTTCGGTGAAAAAAATACAAAAGTTAAATTGACGCTGCCCGAAGGCTTATGGGAAAGGATAATTGATTCCTCTTCGAAGGAATGGGGAGGGGACGGCGTATTGTCAGAGGAAAAAATAAAGTCTCGCGGTTCAGGGTTTATTGCAGGCATAAATCCTCACAGTTTTGTTTTATATCGAAAGGTTAAGGAGTAATTGGTGGAGCGTTATCTCTGTATTCATGGACATTTTTATCAGCCACCGAGAGAAAATCCGTGGCTTGAGGCAATCGAGATACAGGACTCAGCATATCCATATCATGACTGGAATGAGAGGATTACTGCTGAATGTTATGCCCCTAATACCGCTTCAAGAATTCTTGATAGGGATAGGCGTATACTTGATATAGTAAACAATTATGCCAGAATAAGCTTTAATTTTGGACCTACTGCCCTTTCATGGATGGAAACTTACTCTCCTGAAATCTATCAGGCTATACTTGAGGCAGACAGGCAGAGCATGGAGTGGCGCTCTGGTCATGGTAATGCAATTGCACAGGTGTACAACCACATAATAATGCCCCTTGCCAATAATCGAGATAAACGCACACAGGCGATATGGGGTGTAAAGGACTTTGAGTACAGGTTTAAGCGTTTTCCTGAAGGCTTATGGCTCTCAGAAACTGCAGTAGATATTGAAACTCTGGATATCCTTGCTGAGCAGGGCATAAGGTTTACAATACTCGCTCCCAGTCAGGCGCACAGGGTGAGGAAGATTGGAACAGGCAAGTGGAAAGATGTGGGTGGAGGACAGATCGATCCCACCCAGGCATATCTATGCAGACTACCATCAGGCAGTACGATAAATCTATTCTTTTATGACGGACCTATATCACAGGCAGTGGCGTTTGAGAAACTACTGGCCAGGGGTGAGGATTTTGCAAACCGCCTCATGGCTGGTTTCGACGACTCAAGGCAGTGGCAACAACTTATGCATATAGCTACAGATGGAGAAACATATGGACATCACCAGAAATTCGGCGATATGGCCCTCGCATATACCCTTAATTATGTAGAGTCTAATGGACTTGCAAGACTGACAAACTATGGTGAGTATGTCGAGAAGCATCCTCCAACCCATGAGGTACAGATATTCGAGAATTCTTCCTGGAGCTGTATTCATGGTATAGAACGGTGGAGAAACAATTGTGGATGTAATTCAGGTGGACATCCTGAATGGAATCAGGAATGGAGAGCACCCCTACGTGATGCATTGGATTGGCTCAGGGATCAACTATCATTCAGGTATGAGCATAAAGCAAAGGAATACCTGAAAGATCCGTGGAAGGCGCGGAATGGATATATTGATGTCATCTTCAACCGCTCAGAGGAGAATATCGAAAGATTCTTCGGAAGGCATGCATCAAGGAATCTAAATAAGGATGAAAAGATAATCATTCTCAAACTGCTGGAAATTCAGAGACATGCAATGCTGATGTATACAAGCTGTGGATGGTTTTTTGATGAACTTTCATGTCTTGAAACAGTGCAGGTCATTCAGTATGCAAGCAGGGCAATTCAACTGTCAGAAGAACTTTTTCATGACGGTCTTGAAAATGACTTTGTTGCAAGGCTTTCAAGGGCAAAAAGCAATTTGCCTGAACATAAAGATGGAGCACATGTATATGAAAAATTCGTTAAACCTGCCATGATAGATCTCAAGAAGGTTGGTGTGCATTATGCAGTCAGTTCACTCTTTGAAGACTACACTGAAAGGACTAAGATTTACTCTTATATGGTTGCAAGAGAAGATTATCAAAAGATACAGGCAGGCAGAATGAAACTCGCCATAGGACGGATTTCTGTCACCTCAGAGATAATATGGGAAACTGAACGAATAAGTTTCAGTGTGTTATACCTCGGCAATCATGATTTTAATGGAGGTGTCCGAACTTTTCTCGGAGATGATGCATACCAATCTATGAGAGATGAGATAAGCAAAGCATTTGAAAGCGGTGCCTTTGCAGACATTATAAGATTAATGGATAACCATTTCGGGATGCATAATTATTCTTTCAGAGACCTTTTCAGAGATGAACAGCGTAAGATCCTGAATATTATTATTAGAACAACCATGGAAGAGTTTAAAACATTGTATCGCCAGATGTATGACAACAACCGTATCCTAATGGGTTTTCTGCAGGAAACAGGCATTCCTATACCAAGGGCATTTCATACCGCTGCAGAGTTTACCCTTAACTTTGATTTAAAAAAGGCACTCGAAGAAGAGATGGATATTAAAAAGGTTCAGGGTATTATCAATGATATTAAAAAATGGAACGTATCAATTGACTTTATAGATACAGAATTCATAGTACGGCACAAGGTTGATGGGATAATGGGGAGGCTATATAAAAATCCATCAGATTTTACACTGCTTCGTGAGATAAGGAAGATGATAGATATACTGAATTCACTGCCATTTGAAATAAACTTCTGGCATATTCAGAACATTTATTACAAGATAGCAAAAACAACCTATAAAGAGTTTCTTTTGAAGGCGAGATTGAGTAATGAGTCTGCTGCCAAACGGATAGAAGCGTTCAAGAACTTAGGACAAAAGTTGTTTTTTAATATATTAGTAGTTTTACCAGAAGATTAAATGGAAATAATAACATGGAAAAGGAAAGCCTTTTAGTGCCAAGAATACCTGTTTCAACATACAGGCTGCAATTCAATTACCAATTTAGATTTTCAGATGCTAAAGAGATCATCCATTACCTGTATGAACTCGGCATTACCGATATCTATGCATCTCCATACTTTAAGGCAAAAGAGGGTAGCCTCCATGGGTATGATATTGTTGAACATAACAAACTGAATCCAGAGATTGGGACAGAAGGGGAAAACAACGAAATGGTAAATGAACTCCAGAAATATGGAATGGGGCAGATCCTCGACATTGTTCCAAACCATATGTGCATCGAAAGTAAAGAAAATATCTGGTGGATGGATGTCCTCGAAAATGGTCCGAGCTCTATTTATGCAAACTTTTTTGACATAAATTGGAAACCAGTCAAAAAAGAACTCAAGGACAAGACACTCCTCCCGATCTTAGGAGACCAATACGGAAAAATTCTTGAGAATCAGGAATTGAGATTGACCTTTGAAGAAGGGGCATTCTTTATAAATTATTACGACCACAGGTTTCCAGTAAGACCTGAGACTTATACCAGTATCTTACGATACAGCATAGATAATCTGGGAAAGTCTCTGTTTCATGAGAACCCTCACTTTCTGGAGCTTTTAAGCATTATTACTGCACTGGACCATTTACCTCCATATACGGAAAAGGACCCAGAAAAGATTGCCGAGAGATACCGTGAAAAAGAGATTATAAAGAAGCGCCTATGGAATCTCTATAGTAAGAGCCCAGAGATTAAGGTTTTTATTGATGAAAACGTACGAATATTTAATGGAGTCAAGGAAGAATCGAGGAGTTTTGATTTTCTTGATAAATTCCTCAGCGAACAGGTATACAGGCTATCTCACTGGCGTGTTGCTACAGAGGAGATAAATTACAGGAGATTTTTCGATATCAATGAACTTGCAGCAATACGAACGGAGGACCCCATTGTCTACAGGGAAACCCATAAGCTGATATTCAAGCTGATTAGAAAAGGAAAGGTCACAGGTCTGAGGGTTGATCATCCTGATGGCCTGTACAATCCGTCAGAATATTTTAAACGTTTGCAACGGGATTGTTTTGTCCAGACGCGACTCGGTCATCTGAAGAGACTAAAGAATGATATTCCATCTGGTCTTTATGAGAAATTAAAAGGCGAGGTTCCTTTACCCACCGAGCAATTGGATATAGGGTCAGAAATAATGAAACAATATGATGAAATGTTATTATTAGACCCACAGGTTAAGCCCTCTTACATCATCGGAGAGAAGATCTTGACCAAAGGCGAAAGGATGCCCGAAGACTGGCCTATCTTCAGCACAACGGGATATGTTTTTTTGAACTCATTAAATGGAATCTTTGTTGAAATAGCGAATGCAAAGGCATTTGATGAAATATATACCAGATTCGTCAGGTCAAAGATAAATTATCAAGATACTGTCTATGAGAAAAAGAAATTAATAATGCAGGTGGCAATGGCAAGCGAGATCAATACCTTGGGTCACTATCTAAATCGTATCTCAGAGAAGAACAGGCATACAAGGGACTTTACCTTAAACAGCCTTATAAGTGCCATAGTGGAGGTCATAGCCCTTTTCCCTGTATACAGGACATATATAAATCCATCAGGTGTAAGTGACGGAGATCGCCGGTATATAGAGATTGCTATATCAAAGGCAAAGAAAAAGAATCTTGCCATCAGTGAATCTATCTTCGATTTTCTTAAGTCCGTTCTATTACTTGAGTTCCCCGAGGATTTTAGCGATAGTGATAAAGAAGAATGGTTTGATTTTGTTATGAGATTCCAGCAGATTACAGGTCCGGTTATGGCAAAGGGAGTTGAGGATACTGCCTTTTATATTTACAACCGCCTTATTTCTCTTAATGAAGTAGGTGGAAGTCCTGATAGGTTTGGCACACCTCTTGAGACCTTTCATGGACAAAACATAGAGAGAATCAAGTTCTGGCCTCATGCACTCATTGCCACCTCCACCCATGATTCAAAGAGGAGTGAAGATGTGAGGGCAAGGATAAATATTCTTTCGGAGATCTTAGATGAGTGGAGAGGATGTCTTATGCGATGGAGCAGGCTTAATAAAAAGAAGAAGGTAAATGTTGATGGCCAAACCGTACCTGACCGCAATGAAGAGTATCTTTTATACCAAACCATCATTGGCACATGGCCTATTGGTCATATGGATGAAGCCGAATATGAAATCTTCAAAAAGAGAATAAAGGATTTTATGTTGAAGGCATCCAGAGAGGCTAAGATAAACACGAGCTGGATAAATCCGAATACGATTTACGAGGATGCCTTGATGTTTTTTATTGAAAGGATTATGAATCCCTCAGATGATAATCAATTCCTGAAGGATTTTTTGCCATTTCAGAAGAATATTTCGCACTATGGAACGTTCAACTCTCTTTCACAGACACTTCTTAAAATAACTTCACCAGGTGTTCCTGATTTTTATCGGGGGACTGAGCTATGGAACTTCAGTCTTGTTGACCCTGACAATCGCAGGCCTGTTGATTATGGAATAAGAATAAGTATGCTTGAAGAACTAAAAAAGCGTGAATCAGAAATTCCATTATCAGAGCTTGCCAGAGATTTAATCATCAATAAGAATAATGGATTGATAAAACTCTATTTGATATATAAGGCTCTTAATTACAGGAAGGCAAATAGGGAACTATTTGAAAGGGGAGAGTATTCGCCCATTGAGGTCATGGGAGAGAAAGCAAATAATGTCTGTGCCTTTGCAAGGAGGTTTGGAAATACAAGAGTAATAGTTGTTGTCCCAAGGTTTTTTACAAAACTCACCCCATTACCTGACAGCCTTCCATTAGGCAAAGAGATATGGAGAGATTCATTCATAGTAATACCACTTGGAGATGTTGGAGCAAGATACCACAATATCTTTACTGGAGAAATTGTGACAGCCGTGAATCATAAAGGAGCAATTGCATTATATCTCTCCGATGTCTTTGCAAATTTTCCTGTTGCCCTGATCGAAGGTATTGATTGATAAAAGGGAATTCAATCAAGAGGCAATATTTTTATTTTTTTACTATCCTTTTCAGTATCCGTTCAAGTCTTTTCAATTGTTCGCCGTATCCTGCCCAGTCTCCCTGCCTCAGGAGTTCAATTGCCCTTTCATATGCCTGCATAGCATCTTTAGCAAGCTCATCGATAGATGCCCTGACATCTTCTAACTTTTCTTTAGCTGGTAAAATTTTCCTGCCTCCGAATAACCGCTGGAGACCAAGTTCAAGGTTTTCCTCCATAACAACATCGTTTTCATATGCAACAATGACCCTCCTAAGTTCTGGAAGTCCTCCCCTGTCCTCCGCAGCTAGATAAAGAGGTTGAATATACAATAGAGAGCTTTCTATGGGAATAACAAGAAGGCTTCCCCTTATGACCTGTGAGCCACGCTGGCCCCAGAGGGTGAGTTGTTGGGATATATACGCATCCTGGTCAATACGGGCATCGATCTGTCTTGGCCCGAATACAAGTCTGTCTCTTGGAAAGGTATATACAATCAATTTACCATAATTTGGTTCATCACATCTTGCTGCAAGCCATGCTGCCAGATTGTCTCTCTTTGCAGGTGTGTATGGTAAAAGTAAAATATATTCTTCTTTCTTATCTTCTGGGAGTCTCATTATGGTGTAATATGGCTCCATGGACTTATTACCATAAACAGGAATCTCCCACAGGTCTTCTTTATTGTAAAAGACCTTTGGATCAGTCATATGATAAGTCGCAAACATCGATGCCTGCACGCGAAGAAGTCCTTGTGGATATCTTATATGTCTCCTTAAATCATCCGGCATTTTTGAGAAGGGTTTAAAAAGATGAGGGAAAATAGCACTATAGACCCTGACCATCACATCATCAGGGTCACTTATGTAGAAATCAACTGAGCCATTGTAAGCATCAACGGCGACCTTCACAGAATTCCTTATATAGTTGATATTTCTGTTTAATGGTTTTGAATAAAGAACCCTGTTAGATACGGTATAGGCATCTATAATCCAGAATAGCCTTCCATCTTCAGAAACAACTATATAAGGGTCTTTATCATATATTAGGAATGGGGCAATGAGGCTTACCCTTTCTATTATATTTCTGTTGTATAAAATCCTGCTTTCTTGAGTAATGTCAGAAGAAAGGACAATCTTAGCAGTATTAAATCTCACTGCAAATACTGCTCTCCTGACAAAAGATGATAAATCTATACCTCCTGTTCCTTTATAAGATGTATAGATATTACCTTCCGATGTTGGATAGCTGAACTCAGGAATCTTTGTCTTCACTATTACATAATCGCTTGAAAGCTCTCCAAAATAAATCTCGGGCTTTGTTATCTTTATGTCTGAAGAAGAAACAGGCGGTATGTCTTTGATAATGAATTCAGGAAGACCTTCTCTACTGATCCTGCTTACAGGTCCCATGGTAATGCCGTTACCGTGGGTAAATATCATTTTCTCATTAATCCAGGATTTGCTGGGAAGGTCATCGTAAGAGAGTTCTCTTGGGGACATCATAACCTGCATATATTCACTGTTAACCAAATACCTATCGTTATCAATACCTGTAAACTTATAGTATGTCCTTATCTGCTGGAGCTGACTGTATGTCTTCAAAAGTGGTGTGTCATCCCACAGTCTAATATTTTTGATGGTAGCATGGTTCTTCTTGATGTCTCTAACAGTCAGATTATATGAGACATTAAATGGTCTAACCTCTATCCTTTCAAGGTCATAACCAAATCTTGTAAATTTGATGTTGTGTTCTATAAATGGCTTCTCAAGGACAAGTTCATTAGGTGAGACCTTAAAACTCTGTAGCATTGATGGATAAACAATAAGACCCACAACATAAGCGATGGCAATAAACCCTACCGGGAAAAGTGCTATTTTCCATGACTTCATAAAAAGCCCTGTGATAAAAATAATGCCTGTTATGAATGTCAGGATTATCAGTATGTTTAGTGCAGGGAGTCTGGCATAGATATCGGTATATCCAGCCCCAAATATCACGCCATGTTCCGAAAGCAACAGTTTAAACTTATCGAGATAAAAACCAAAAGATATGTTAACAATAAAAAAACCTGTAAGAATCCCGGTGTGTCTTTTTACCCTTCCATCAATGGATATGTTGTTCCCCTTGACAGCAATACCACCCCTGAGAAAATAATTGATGGATATAATAAGGAGAGTCGCCATAAGGGTAAGGCCTAAAAAACTTTTTATAAATTCAAGTAGAGGAAGTTCAAACATATAAAAGCTGATATCCCTGCCAAAGATAGGATCATTCATGCCTATACTCATGCTGTTTTGAAATATCAATACCTCTCTCCACATCAAACTACCCCAGAAGCCAACAAAAAGCCCTGCTATTATTCCTGCCACTACAGTCAATGGCTTAATCACCCTGTTTAGTCCCTCTGTTCTCAAGGAAATTTTGGTTTGTTCTATGTAAAATAAATCTATGTATGGAAAATTTATTTTGTTTGCAACAATTACATTAATTAATATAAAGGCGAGAGAAAATACTCCGAATGATAAACCTACCAGAATCTTAGTTGAAAGCATCTTTACAAAAACATCTGGATGTTTGATTTCATTAAAGAAGAGCCATTTCGTATATAAATTGATTATTGTTGCACTTGAAAGTATGATAAAAAAGATTAAAATGGCAGAAATAAAAATAAATATCCTCTTTCCTCTCATTGTTTAACCCCCTGATTTTAAATTATAGGAACTGACAATATTATAGGCTTGTAACTATTATAAACATTCGTCACAAAAATAACAAACATTATCGAAATAGCGAAAACTTTACATTTTTCTGGAGAAACTTTATAATAGTAAATAACAAATAATGGAAGACATTATTCTTGAGGGAGAGATTCAAGGGAGGCTTAGTGAGCTAAATGAAACTGATATCGTTGTCGGCATTCCAAGTTATAATAATGCTCGAACAATAGGTCATGTTGTTAAGGCTGTTCAGGCAGGACTTGCTAAGTATTTCCATGATAAAAAGGCTGTCCTTGTTAATTCGGATGGAGGTTCAACCGATGAGACTATGGAGGTTGTCAATAACTCAACTATTGAAGATTTTCAGTCAATCCTTATCTCACACCGAAAAGATTCCCTCTTTAAGATAACCACACCATATCATGGAATCCCAGGAAAGGGAAGCGCCTTCAGAACTATCTTTCAAATAGCACATACACTTAATGCAAAGGCATGTGCTGTGGTTGATTCTGATTTAAGGAGTATCACGCCTGAATGGATAGAACTGCTCCTCAGTCCTGTAATTAAAGGTGGCTTTGACTATGTCGCACCTTATTATCTCAGACACAAATACGATGGAACCATAACAAACAGTATAGTCTATCCATTCACGAGGGCACTCTACGGAAAAAGAATAAGGCAGCCAATAGGGGGAGATTTCGGTTTCTCTGGGAATCTCGCATCATTTTATCTTACAAAAGATGTCTGGGATACAGATGTAGCAAGGTATGGAATTGATATCTGGATGACTACAACAGCCATAGCAAACAACTTTAATGTATGCCAGTCCTTTCTTGGCGCAAAGATTCATGACCCGAAGGAGCCAAGTGCTGATTTAAGCACAATGCTCCATCAGGTAGTTGGGCCACTTTTTGAATTGATGGAAACATACCATGATGTATGGAAGGATGTAAACGGCTCTACAACTGTACCTATCTTTGGGTTTCAATATGTAGTAGGGCTTGAGCCTGTTCAAGTTAATCTCGATGCAATGATAGAGAAATTCCGTCTCAGCATCAAAGAACTCAGTCAGATATGGAAGTTGTTTCTATCTGATGAAGTAGTAAATTTCCTTGATAATGCAAAGTATTTCTCAAAGGATAATTTCTTTATACCGGACGAGATATGGGTAAGGATCATATACGATTTCTCAATAGCAACGCATCTAAAGACTCTGCACAAGGAACATGTACTCAAATCGCTTACTCCACTTTATCTCGGTAAGATCGCCTCTTTTATTATAGAGACATGGGACAGTGATGCAACGGAAGTAGAGAAAATGATTGAACGGTTATGTATTTCTTATGAAGCATTAAAACCTTACCTTATTGAGAGGTGGAAATAAGGAGGAATATATCATGGAGCGTTTTTTAGATAAAATCTTTGTTGAATCATTGAGTAGCTTAATTGAAAGGGTAATCCGCTTTCTTCCGAATCTGATAACGTCTATTATTATCCTCTTACTTGGATTTTTGATTGGCTGGATATTAAAAAATCTGGTCACAAGATTTCTGAGGATAATAAACATCGACAGGTTATGTGATAGATACGGCGTGAGCCAGACCTTGCAGAAAGGAGGGATAAAAGACACCCCATCAAAATTTACGGGGAGATTTGTATACTGGGTTATACTCCTGATATTTATGGTAATGTCTATCAATGCTCTGAACATCCCTGCCATAGAACATTTACTATCAAGGTTTTTTCTCTACCTCCCGAGTATCTTTGTTGCTGGTGCTATAATTATATTCGGATATCTTCTCAGCAACTTTCTGGGTCGTGCTGCATTGATAGCATCAGTGAATGCAGGTATAAAGATATCAGGTTTGATCGGGAGACTTGTTAAGTTAACAGTATTTCTACTGTCAATTACAATGGCACTTGAACAACTCGGCATAGGAAGGGGAACCATCATTTCAACCTTTATTATAGTTTTTGGTGGAATAGTCCTTGCCCTTGCAATTGCCTTTGGATTAGGTGGAAAAGATATTGCTAAAGAATATCTCGAAAAGAAGATAAAGGGAGAGGAAGAGAGGGATGAAATTCAACATCTTTAGAAACATTATTTGTGCTGATTTGTTAACGATTATCACTTAAAACTATGGATGGGTTTAAAAGTCATTTATTAACTTTATAACCGCTTTATTCCATCCCTCAGGACCTATGCCATCGGCTTTAATGAGGTTTGGCATATTCATCCTTGAATCATAATTTCCATCGTGCTTCTTGACAATAACAGGATAATTAACCTTCTCAAGCATAGGTATATCGTTAGGGCTGTCGCCAATTGCAATGGCTGTAATTTCTCCAAATTCTTTTTTATACATCTCTTTTAAAATCTCAACTGACTTACCCTTGTCGCTATCTCCAAGTATATGAAAAAATCTCCCCTGAGTGTAATTAAAACCTTTTGATCTAATGGCATCAAAAAGTCTCTGGGTTTCTGCATCATCGCCTTCAAAAATAAATGGTTCATCAAAGTCCCGCTCCTTTGCCATCTTTGCCTCATCAATGCTCATCCCTGCAGTTTCTGCAACCTCTTTAATGCTCATATCCCCAAAGCCTTTAATATCAAAGCCTTCTCTACGCAATGCTTCAATTGTCATTCTCAAATCATAATATTGTGCACCAAGTCTGATTATGATATAGTTTTTTTCTTCTTCAATTTTGAATTTTGAATTTTGAATTTTGAATTTAAAATAGTTTTTCGGTATAAATATTCCTCCACCATTCTCTGAAATAAATGGGTGATAATTATCGAGTTTCTTCCTGTAATATTCTATTTCTGTCTTTGTTTTACTTGAACAGATAACAAGTGGAATGTTTTTTTCTTTGAGCACCTTAAGGGCAGGCAAGGCCGCATCAAATGAGTATGTGGAATAATCTAACAGTGTTCCATCAAGGTCTGTAAAGATGACGAAGTTTTTTGTTGACTCTTGACTCACGACTATTGACTCTCGACTACTATTATTATCTGCATATCCATTACATTTGTTCCTGTCGGTCCCGTGACAAAGAGACCATTTATTTTCTTGAAGAAATTATAAGAATCATTGTTTCTCAAATATTCTTCAGGATTAATGACAATGGCTTTTGCCTTTGCAACAGTATTTCCATCCACTATGGCCCCTGCTGCATCGGTTGTGCCATCTGTACCATCTGTGCCTGCCGAAAGAAGAGTAATTCCACTAACACCCTCAATTTCCATTGCAAAAGCAAGAGCGAGTTCCATGTTCCTTCCACCAAGACCATTCCCTTTTACAGTAACCGTTGTCTCACCACCACTAATCAAACAACTTGAACCCCTGAACCCTTGAACTCTTGAACCCTTTAACACTAAAGCCCTCTGTGCAAGCCATCTTCCAACATCCCTTGCCTCACCTGAAATTTCTTTTGAAATAATCTCTGCATTAAGGCCGAGTGTCTCTGCCCTTGTCTTTGCAGCCCCCAATGCTTTTTCGTTACTTCCTATGATTATGTTTTCGACTTTTTCAAAGATTATATCCCCTTCTTTTGGTGTTTCAGGAATTAGACCTTTTGTACCCTCATAAAGGACTTTTAACACAGTCTGAGGACTTCTGTCTATCAATCCGTATTTTTTTAAAACCCCTAATGCATCCTGATATGTTGTTTTATCAGGAGATGTAGTGCCTGATGCGATGACATCGAGTCTATCACCGACAACATCTGAAAGGATTAAAGAGATTATAGTTGCAGGATAAGCAATCTCTGCAAGTCTTCCTCCTTTTACCCTTGAGATATGCTTTCTGACTGTATTAAGCTCATTGATGTTTGCTCCTGCCATAAGCAGCATATTAGTGATCTTTTGCTTTTCAACAAGACTTATCCAATCATACGGAGAAACAAATAAGGCAGACCCCCCACCAGAAATAAGGCAGAGTACGAGGGTATTTTCGTCTGAATCCTTCAAAAGTTTTATTATCTCTTGGGTTGCTTTTAGTCCATTTTCGTCAGGTATAGGATGCCCGGCCTCAAATATCCTTATCCTTGCTCCTTGCCCCTTGCCCCTTGAATCCTGCTCTCTGTTGTATCCATATTTTGTTATAACAATTCCGTCAGTTATCCTTTCGCCAAGAACCGTCTCTACTGCAGATGCCATTCGTGCCGATGCTTTCCCTGCACCGATTACTATGATTCGCTTAAAATCCTTTAGGGGATAGTCCTTATCTCCTGCAGACAACATCTCTCTATCGAGAGATAGATGGCGCATAACTGCGTTATATGGGTCAACAGCATTAAGTGCATAATTGAATATATCCACGACTATCTTGCTCTGTCCCAGACGTTCCATCATCTCTTCGTCAACCTATCTGATATTCTTGGATACTCCTTCATTGCTATCGCACCAAATATTCCGGTAACGAGGACATAAAACGCTGTGATTGTGGGTATCTTGGAAATTATTTCATGGGAGAATAGCCCTGCTACAGCAGTGCTTGCAAGGATAATAGAAAACTCACCCCTTGCTATGAGTCCAATGCCAATTCCGAGAGACGCCCTTTTTGAAAGCCCCTGAATGCAACCTGTAATGAATCCACTTATGATTTTACTTACTATTGACACCACAACAAGTATAACACCGAGCCAGATTACTCCACCCATCCCATTATAGTCTATTGTCATCCCGAAGGAAAGAAAGAATATGGCAGCAAAAAGGTCTTTGAAAGGACTTAGTTTTTCCTCTACCCTTTCTCTATGGACTGTCTCAGATATTATCAGACCTGCCATAAACGCCCCTATAGCTTCTGAAAGCCCGAGTTTCATAGCCACGACTGATACAAACATAATTATACCGAAGATTAAAAGAAGGAAGAGTTCATCTGATCTTATGTTCAGGACACTGTTAAGATGCGGTATGAATCTATGAAATACCAGCAGAAATAAAACACCGAAACCTATAACCTTCAACAGCACTATCAATATCGAGAGTGCATCAACCCTCCCTGAAAGTGTTATACCTGAGAGTATCCCGAGAAAGAGTGCAATGAAAAGGTCTTCATATACAAGGATACTCAATATCGTCTCTGATTCAGGGTTTGCAGAGAGTCTGTTGTCTATTATTGTTTTTGTGATGATTGCAGAACTGCTGATATATACGATGCCTGCTAAATAAAGAGATGAAAGTGTATCCCATCCAATAATAATGCCGAACAGAAAACCTATCGGAAAATTGAGTGCAAGGTCTATACCTCCAGAAACAAAAGTAGTTTTCCATGTTCTAACTAATGTGGTGAAAGAAAACTCCATGCCGATGAAGAACAGAAGAAGTATCAGTCCAACGGTTGAGAGAATCCTAATAAGTTCTATACTCTTGATAAAGTGCTGTCCAAATATACCTATAAGGATGTAGGCAGGAATAACTGATTGTCTCAGTTTAGATGCAAATAGACCACCGATAAAAAGAACTATCAGGATAAATGCCATCTCTATGAGTGTGTTATACGATGTATCTGCCTCTGGCATGGTTGGATTATCCTGTAGAATTAAGATTCTTGAATTTATCTATCTGATCAGCCCTGCCGATTATAAGCAGAAGGTCACCTGAGTGTATTATCTCATCAGGGGCAGGGCTTGGGATTCCCGCCTCCTCTCTGATTATTGCTACAATCGAAACGCCTGTCTTCTTTCTGATTTCCATCTCTTTAATGCTTTTCCCGACCATAGAAGATGAAGGCTCAATCTTCACCCATTCAATGACAAGGTCTTTCATCACCACATCCATCGTCTCAACGATTCTCGTTTCACACCTGCCTGTCAATATTGCCCCTATCTGTCTTGCCTCTTCTTCGGTTAATTCAAACACCCTCGAGGGAGACTCCTCGCCTTTCATAAAATGGTAAACCTCTATCTTCCCTATGTTATGCCTGATAATAGTAACCTTTTCACCTGCACTGGTCGTAATCCAGCATTTCTTCCCTACACCTGGTAATTCTGCCTCATGCATATTCTTCCCTCCTAAAAAATAATTATACACGAATTATACTCTACACCATTACCTTCAGCAAGGGGGAAATTATAGCCGAAGACTCACTATCTATCCAGTGGGCTTCGCACGCCAAGAATGTTCTTTGACGCGACATGGGTATAGATCATAGTTGTCTGGAGATTTTTGTGTCCAAGCAGTTCCTGAATAGTTCTTATATCATAGCCGTTTTCAAGAAGGTGCGTGGCAAAACTGTGCCTCAGGGTATGAACGGATGCCTGTTTAGTAATTCCTGCTCTCACTGCGGCATCTTTGAACACCTTCTGGAGCGATGCCGGATGGAGATGGTGTCTTCTTACTATAAGGGTGCGGGGGTCGACAGAGAGAGATTTTGATGGAAAGAGCCAGAACCAGCCCCATTCCTTTCCTGGAAGATGAGTAAGGAAGTTCTGGATGTCTATGCCCTCAAGCCTCTGGGGGCTTTTTCTCCCAACGAATCCATGGAACTGACGAAGCCAGATGAGATATGACCTTTCAGTGCTGAGAGACCTGTGCCTGCCTTGACAAATGGCTAAGAATATGATAGGGTTTAGTAATTTTATACAATAAGATAAAAATAATGTTATATGGTGAAGATATATGACCATCCAAGAATATAAGTATGATGTTGCATTTTCTTTCCTTGCAGATGACGAGGAATTAGCAACTGAGATAAATAACTTGATTCAAGATAGATTAGCAACATTTATTTATTCTGAAAAGCAAAAAGAACTTGCTGGCACTGATGGTGAAGAAACATTTAACCGAGTATTTGGTTCTGAAGCACGTACTGTTTTTATACTTTATCGAAAAGGTTGGGGTGAAACTTCGTGGACATGCATTGAAGAAACAGCAATACGTAATCGAGCGTATGAGGAGAGATACGATTTTGTTTTGTTAGCCCCACTTGATAAGCCTCCTACCGTTCCTAAATGGCTTCCAAAGAATAGGATATGGATTGGTCTCGAACGATGGGGTATTGAGGGTGCGGCATCTGTAATCGAAGCAAGAGTTCAAGAAGCAGGTGGAACACCCAGAGAAGAAACGGTTAAGGATCGAGTAGATAGACTTAGCAGAGAAATTGAAGCTGAAAAAGAAAAGAAGGCTTTCATTGATTCTCCTGATGGGGTAAAAGTGGCAAATGAAGAGGTATCTCTTTTATTTTCTGAACTTGAGAAGGTGGTTTCTAGTACAGGTGATAAACTCAATATTGAAAGTGGAAGAAATGAGTGTGCAATATATGGAGACGGATTCAGCGTATATTTTAGATGGAGTTCATCATTTAGTAACACATTAGATAGTTCTGCGTTATATTTAAGTTTGTGGGAAGGGTCTGTATCTATAAGAAGTGGAAGACGTTGTTTCCCTTTTGAAGAACCCAAGAGACTGAAAGAGATGGAATTTCAATTTGATCTTTCAAAGTCAAGGAAGCCAACTTGGAAAGATACAAGAGGGACAAAGCAATCATATTCAACAGCGGATTTAGCAAAGTTATCATTGACAATGTTATTGAATACGATTCTTGAATCAAAGAGAAAGGAAAGATAAAGAACTATATAACCAGTCGCTGGACTTGAACAAGTGCCACAGGCGACTGTTTGGCTTTTAAAATAGCAAAATTGGGACAGCGACCCTTTTTATTGACATCCATTCCGATTAACCTGTATTATCCAACCATGCCGAGAATATCACGAGCCGTTGCGGTCGGGTATCCCCATCACATAACGCAGAGGGGCGATTATCGCCAGAGAGTCTTTAATATCTTCAATGGCTGAAACATTTGCTAAGCCTTTTAGAGGCTTTCTTGCAGTGTAAGCTGAAGCCAAGATATGAAGGCTTTGAGACATAGAAATAACCAATACATACTAAATAGGAGCAGTTTAAATATAATGCTTGCCGTTTAACGAATTACGTTATATAATGATATTAGGTGATAAAATCATTTAAAAACAAAGAGACAGAAAAGATATATTTGCGAGAGGGATCCAGTAAATTGCCGGGCGATATTCAACAAATTTCATTGAGGAAACTACGGATGATAAATAACGCTAAAAGCATCAATGACTTAAGAATACCGCCGGCTAACAGGCTGGAAAAACTAAAAGGCGACAGAGAAGGACAATATAGCATTAGAATCAATAATCAATGGCGTATCTGCTTCATATGGAAAGCAGGAGATGCATATGAAGTAGAAATAACAGACTATCATTAGAGAGGAGCGCTATGAAAAAGAAGCTACATCCTATACATCCGGGCGAAGTGCTTTGCGAAGAATTTCTCAAGCCAATGGGTATAAGTCAAAACAGGCTTGCACTTAATATTGGTGTTCCACCTCGGAGAATTAACGAGATTGTGCTGGGAAAGCGGGGAATTACAGCTGATACAGCCCTCAGGCTTGCAAAGTTTTTTGGAACATCCGCCGAATTCTGGCTCGGGCTACAATCTCAGTATGATTTGGATGTCACTGCTGAGGAACTTGGGAAGCGATTAGAGCAGGAAGTAAGAGAGTACGCAAATGCTGTATGAATAATATAAGCATCAGCTAACATCCATTGAGAGCGACCGTGTCAAGACAAAAAACATGTCTTTAGTCTTTTTTCTTTTAAGACCATAATTATATTCCTTAAAGACTCTTTGACACTTAGCATCTGACTCGTCTTTCTCAATAGCGA
>JBFLZU010000079.1 GCA_040756155.1 Nitrospirota bacterium
GACTATTTCTCTGCCCTGTATGATTATCAGGTAGTAAGGGCGAAGTTAAAAAGAGATGTGGGGAAAGAATAATTAACAATGAACAATTGACAATTAATAATTGATAATTGGTAATTGTTTTTGAGGAGGAGGATATGCAAAGGTCAATAGTCTTTATCTCTACGATAGTTGTTTTTTTAGTTTTTGTATCATGCGCAAAAAAAGAAGATGAAAAAAAGGCTTCACTATCCAAAGAGACTGTGGTGAAGGCAATACCTGTTGAGGTTGGACAGATTACAATCCATAAGATGCAGGATATTGTCTATACCCTTGGCACGATAGCACCGAGTGGTAAGGCGAATGTTGGTGCGAGCGTATCAGGCAGGATAGAAATGATGCATGTCAGAGAAGGAAGTATTGTGAAGGCAGGCGATGTGATAGCAGAGATAAAAAGCACAGAATTCCAGATACAATATGATGCTGCAAAAGACCGCCTTGCACTTGCCGAGAGTGATTACCAGAGAAAAAAGAGGCTCTTTGAGGCAGGGGCGATTACTAAAGGTGAAAGAGACATTGCTGAAGACCGTTACAAACAGGCTAAGGCACAATATGAACTTGCAGAACAGCAGATGGCACACGCAAGGGTTACCGCCCCGATAACAGGGGTAATAGGTGCAAAACTTTTTGATAAAGGTGAGGTGGTAGGTGCGGGGATGCCCATTGTCAATATAATGAACACCTCTAAGGTAAATGTGGAATCAGATATACCGGAGAACGAGGTATATAAGATACGGGAAGGACAATGGTGCCAGGTTATATCAGATGCCTATACGGGTAAAGTCTTTTCAGGGAAGGTTGTGAATATAGCACCGCTCGCTGACCCCCTGAGTCGCACATTCAAGACAAAGATAGAGATTGACAATCCACAGATGCTTTTACATCCCGGTATGTTTGCAAGGGTTACTATAGTAGTTGGTGAAAAGCCAAAGGCCCGTGTAGTCCCTATAGATGCAGTGATAGAGAGAGAGGGAAGCGAGGTAATCTTTGTGGTCAGGGCGAACGAGGCAAATCTCATAAAGGTTAAGACAGGCTTGAAAGATAATAAATTTGTCGAATTACTGAATGAAGACTTAAAGATGGGAGAACAGGTTATTGTTCAGGGACATCAGAACCTGAAGGATAAAGATAAAGTTTCGATAGTGACAAAGAAATAATGAGTTTTTATAATTTATGAATATAGTCAAAACAGCCGTCAACAGACCTATAGCAACCATCATGTTTATAGTTGCCCTCCTTTTGATGGGAGTGCTTGCATTCATGCAGATAAATGTTGATTTACTACCAAAGATCTCTCTCCCATCCTTAATAGTAGTAACACAGTTTCCAGGTGCTTCTCCTCAGGAAGTGGAGGAGAAGGTAAGCATACCTCTTGAAGAGGTATTAAATACAACAGAAGGTATAAAGTCTATAACATCAAAGACGGAAGAGGAACTCTCCCTTATACAACTCGAGTTCGACTGGGGAACCGATATGAACTTTGCCTCGATGAAGGTAAAGGAAAAGTTGAACTCAGCGAAACTGCCACAGGATGTCAAAGACCCTTATGTCTGGCGATGGAATCCAGCGGACCAGCCGATATTCAGATACGATATATCAGGAAAGATGTCACTCGATAAACTCAGGGACCATGTTGAGCATAACATAAAACCAAGACTTGAACGACTTGGAGGTGTTGGCTCTGTAACAATCATTGGTGGACTCGAGCGTGAAATAAAAATAGAGGTTGATCAGAAAAAACTCGATGCATATTACATTACTATTATGCATGTCATACATGCATTGAAGAAAGAAAACCTTAACAGCCAGGGTGGACGCATAGAAGAGGGAAGAAGAGAACTTTTGATAAGGACTGTTGGTGAATTTAAAAACATATCCGACCTTGATAAGATAATTGTTGCTCTGAGAGGTGATAAGGTGCCAATTTACCTCAGGGATGTAGCGGTGATTAAAGATACATTTGCTGAGCAGAGGACATACTCACGACTAAACGGTTATGAATCTGTAGGTATTCTTATAAAGAAGGAAAGTGATGCAAATACCCTTAAAGTCATTAAAAATGTTAAAGAAGAACTTTCCCGTCTCCAGAAGGAATATCCAGAGGGGATGACATACGCAATATCCCAGGATGATTCAAAATTCATTCAGGAATCACAGGACATGGTGATCCATGACATCCAGTTCGGTGGTATGCTTGCTGTCCTTGTGATATTTGTATTCCTCAGGAATATTAGAAGTACAGTGGTGATTGCCCTTGCTATTCCAATATCTGTAATTGCGACATTCATAGGCATGCATGCACTCGGTATAACGAGGAATGTCCTTTCACTTGCAGGGCTTTCACTCGGTGTTGGTATGCTTGTTGACGATTCTACGGTTATTGTTGAGAATATCTATAGATTCCTTGGAAGAGGTTATAAACCTTCGGATGCTACGGTTTCAGGTGCCGTAGAGGTAAGTTCCAGCGTTATTTCATCTACCCTTACAAGCCTTGCAGTATTCTTACCAATAACATTTATGAGTGGGCTTGCGAGCCAGCTCTTTTCAGACCTTGCATGGACAGTTATCTTTTCCCTCTTCTTCTCTATGATAGTCTCCTTCACGATCACACCTATGCTTGCATCGAGGATACTCAAACCAGAAGGCGAGAAAAGTGAAAGCCCATCTATTTTAAGTAAACTCTTCAATAACCTTTTTGATAAACCCCTGAAGGCTATCGGCAACATCATCGTGAATACCTATGGATTTCTACTCGGTCTTTTAATGGGTTACTGGGTGAAGCGTTTGGTTATTGTAGGTATTGTGATGTCTGCATGTCTTATTAGCCTCCTATTTCTTCCCGGAAGGATATTTCTCCCATCAGGAAATGTACGAGAGGTTGCCGTCAAGGTAAAAATGCCTCTTGGAAGTTCTATACAGACAACAGACACAATAGTAAGACAGATAGAATCCATTGTGCTGAAAGACCTTGAGAAAAGAAGGTCTGAACTCGAAAAGGTTCGTGAGAAAGAGCGTGGGAAAAAGGTTGAACTCGAGAAGGACACTATCGCATCGGAGGTAAAGCCAGAAGATGCTGAGATAAACATTCAGTTAAACATGTATAAAGAGAAGGAATTAACAGTTGTTGACACTATAGTAGATGACTGGCGAAAGGGGGTATCAAAGATACCAGGTGCAGAGATAACCGTAAATAAGATATCAAAAGTTACCCGAGCAGGACAGGTTGGGACACCTATTGATATAAGGGTAGGAGGCACGGAGATTGAAAAGATAGAGGATGTCGCAGGACAGATATCAGGAGGCATGAAAGAGAAAGGTATAGATGCTGTTTTTGATGTCTCAACATCTATTGCACAGGGTGCACCAGAGATACAGGTGGAACTCGATAGAGATAAGATAAGCAGACTCGGGCTGAATACACGGGATATCGCCCTGCTGATCGCCGCTAATGTTCATGGAGTAGTAAGCACTACACTCGGACAGGGTGATAAGGAGGTTGATATTAGAGTTAGCAGTGCAGGTATAGATAAAAAAAGTATATCAGACTTTGAAAAGTTATCCATACTTTCACCGACTGGCAGAAAGTTCTTTCTCAGGGATGTTGCCAAGATATATATGGGGAGGGGCAAGGTTAAGATAGAACGGCAGGACCTTCACAGGATTGTATCTGTTACCTCGAATGTGAAACTTGAGTATTCACTGAGCGAGGTTATAGAAGACATACAGAAAAAGGTTATTGGTGCGATTGATTATCCTAGGGATCTTATAACATTTAAAGGAACAGCAAAGGATATGGAAGAATCATTCCTGCAACTTGGCATTGCACTGATAATCTCAGTGATACTTGTGTATATGATTATAGCCGCACAGTTTGAATCGTTTCTGAATCCTTTTATAATTATGTTCACACTGCCGCTTTCATTCATAGGAATATCACTGGGACTCAATGTTGCAAATGAGAAAATGAGCATTGCTGCAATGGTTGGAGTGATACTGCTCGGAGGCATTGTTGTAAGAAATGGCATCATACTAATTGAATATATAAGCATCCTCAGAAAACGGGGCATAGACAGGGATGAGGCGATTATGCAGGCATGTAAACTCCGCATCAGACCGATCTTTATAACCGCACTGGCTACTATACTCGGTATGACACCTATGGCACTCGGTATAGGACCTGGGGCAGAGCTTTATAGTGCCATGGCTGTGGTGGTTATATTCGGGCTTGCATTCTCAACAATGTTTACACTCTTTATAATCCCTACAATATACACGCTCTTCGATGACCTTAAAGATTACAGTGGTGCTATTGCCCTGAGGGTGCAGCAGTTGTTATTCCCATTCAAGGATAAAATTGAAGGACTATAATGAATTAGGAGATAAAAAGAGCATGTTGCCGAACAATCCTTTTCGCTTTCTGGAGAGAATTTTTGACAAATCGATGGCTCGTTACAGGCAATTTCAAAACTCGCCCTCCAGGCTCAAACAGTTGAAATTGCTTATCTTCCACTTCGCCAGGATTTGTTACCAAAAATTCTCTATGTCGCTCAAAGGGTTCGGCAACAGCCTCCAAAATGACAGAAAAAGTCATCATTTCTAAATCTGTCATTGCGAACGGAGTGAAGCAATCTCGTATTTTGGACAGTAATGTAGGAGGTATTATATATGAAAATGGTAACCATTATATATGACTCTGAGATAGATAATCAGATGATGGTTATATTAAAAAGAGCAAATGTAGAGAAATACACGAAGATAGAAGATGTGAGAGGTGTTGGGAGTTCAGGTGCAAAACTTAATAACCCTATAGGTCCCGGAATAAACAGCATGGTCATAGTAGTCGTTGATGACAATACCGCAGAATCTCTTAAGAAATCGTTGTCCGCACTCAAGAAATCAACCATTGAGAAAAGTGGTTTTAAGGCAATAATCACTCCTGTTGAGGAGTTTATTTAAGGCCGTTAGATAAAATCTATCTTACGGGCTGAAGGAGGAAAGATTTGAATACCGTCTTTTTTGTAAAACGCCCTGTTACAACCGTAATGCTGATGCTGGTATTGATGTTTATCGGTGCTCTTGCACTGACGAAACTTCCGATAGACCTGTTTCCAGACATAAGTAAGCCTACATTAAGGGTTTATACCGGATATTCAGGTGCAACTCCAGGTGAGATAGAAAAGCAGGTAACAAAAAAGATAGAGGAAGGACTGAGCACAGTAAAGAATGTGCGGAGGATAAGTTCGACATCCGGCGAAGGCTACTCAAGTGTTGTCCTCACCTTTGATTGGGGTGTAAATATGGACTTCGCCGCAATGGATGTGAGGGAAAAAATCGACCAGATCAAAGGCTCGCTACCAAAGGGAGTAGATGACCCAGTTGTTGAAAAGTTTGATCCATCAGCCCAGCCTATTGTTGTATTGAATGTTACGGGTAAAATGACTTCTGAACAACTTCGCTCTTTTGCAGAAGAAGAGTTAAAACCATCACTCGAAAGACTTATAGGAGTTGCATCGGTAAAGGTAACGGGAGGTGTTGAGAAAGAGATACATGTTGAGATAGATAATGCAAGATTAAAGGCATACGGTATATCCATAAAAGAGGTTGTTGATAGATTAAAAGAGGAGAACATAAGTCAGCGTGGTGGAAGGATGGAAAGCGGTATTACAGAATTTATGGTTCGCACAGTTGGTGAATTTAGAAGCATAAGCGATATAGAAGGCATAGTTATAGCGGTAAAGAAAGGAATTCCAATTCATCTTAAAGACATTTCAAATGTAAGAGAATCATACAAAGAAAAAAGAAATATGGCACGTCTCATGGCTTCTGTGTTTGCTGAAGGGATAGCAAAGAAAGAAAAGACTAATCCCCAAAAACAAGCAGAAAAAGAGATAAACGAAAGTGTCGAGATATCTATATTTAAAGAGCCAAAAGGCAATTCAGTAAAAGTATCCGATGCTGTAGCTGAGAATCGTGCCAAGATTTCAAAGAAACACCAGAATGTGCGGGTAGAGACCTCCTTTGATCAGGCTGATTACATAAAGGAATCTCTTGAGATGGTAAAAGGTGGCGCTATTGATGCTATTCAACTTACAGTACTTGTCCTTTTTGTATTCTTAAGGAGCATTAGAACGACCATAGTAATTGCCCTTTCACTACCTGTCTCTATTATTGCATCATTCCTCTGTTTCCCTGTAGTAGGCATGGGACTTAATATATTTTCATTGGCAGGACTTACACTTGCTACCGGGATGGTTGTTGATAACGCTGTCGTAGTACTCGAGAATATATACAGGCATATACATGAGGGGAGAAAACCATTTCAGGCAGCGATTACCGCTACACAGGAGGTTGGTGGTGCTGTACTCGCTTCCACACTCACAACCCTTGCGGTCTTTATTCCACTCACACAGGTAAAAGGGCTTAGCGGTCAGATATTTAAAGACCTCTCTTACACTATAGTATTTGCCCTTAGTTTTTCCTTTATTGTGGCGATGACGTTAACACCAATGCTTGCAGCACGTCTTTTAAAGAGTGCTGATGTAAAAGAGTCTCTTAAGGAAGGTGGAAATAAGATCGTAGTTAGGATAAAAGATATAAGTAGTAAGGTGCTGGATAAATTTATCGGTGGCACTTATCTTACATTATATATGAGGATACTTAACTTCTTTATTACTAATTGGAGGAGAAGAGTTACACTCATTGTATGTGTTACAGTAGCCTTCGGACTGAGTTTTCTGCTTAAACCAGGTGCAGAATTTTTCCCCGAAGGGAAACAGAAGGAATTTGAGGTTATCATGGAGTTACCAAAAGGTATTTCGCTTGCAGAGACTGACAGAATCGTGGGTATTGCTGAGAGAATACTTAAAGAGAGAGGAGACATTGAAACGGTAGCAACACAGGTTACTCCAGCTTATGGAAGACTTCTTATGAAGTTGAATACGAATGTTGAGACAAAAGGATTTATAGAACGGTTAAGGAAACCACTTGAGGAAAAGATACCAGCAGCAACCATAAAGGTGAATGATATATCTCCTATTAAGGCACTTGAGGGTGGCTCGAGGAAGGGGGACATCACCATCGAAATAGGTGGTTCAGACTTGGTAATGCTTGAAAGAATCGGCAGAGAAATAAAGGAAATCACCACAAAGGTAAAGGGTATCGTTGAAACAGATATAAGCATTGGAGGCAGGAGTCCTGAGGTAATTATTGAAATAAACAGGACAAGGGCTGCAGATATCGGGTTGACTGCGGAAAGGATAGCTGATGCTGTGCAGTTGAGTCTTTCTGGAGAAGTCGCAACTTCTATTAGAGAGGCAGAGAAACAGACAGACATCCTTGTAAAATCCAAGAGACTCGAATATACAACAGTTGAAGATCTAAAGAAGGTTAATATTACATCACCTCTTGGTGTCCAGGTACCTTTAGGTTCGATAGCTAATATCAAAAGGGAATTTGGTCCTTCAAGTATAGATAGACAGGAAAATCAGAGGCTTGTATCTGTATATGCTACTATTGCAGAGGGCGAAACACTCGGAACGGTCATAGAACGGCTCAAGAATGGCTCAAAGACAGGCGCCCTTGACAAATACAAACTCCCTGAAGGATATAGTATAAAGATTGGTGGTATGGGGAGTGCGATGCAAGAATCCACCAGGGAACTGTATTTTGCTTTGATTATAGCTATCCTGCTTGTTTATATGATAATGGCTGCACAGTTCGAATCGTTGATACACCCATTTACCATTATGTTTTCGGTTCCACTTTCTGTAATAGGGGTATTCATAGGGCTTTTTGTATTCGGACTGAAGATGAGCATTACAGCACTAATTGGATTTATCATGTTAGCAGGAATAGTGGTGAATAACGCCATCATTCTTATAGACTTCATAAACATCCTTAGAAGCAGGGGAATGGACAGAAATGACGCAATACTCCTTGCCGGGAAATTAAGAAGTAAACCAATTTTTATGACCACATTAACCACTGTTCTCGGTATGCTTCCTCTCTCCCTCGGTCTTGGTCCTGGTGCAGAACTTTATCAGCCGTTGGCTGTAGTTGTAATATTTGGGTTGAGCCTTTCTACAATGCTAACGCTAGTTTTCATACCTACCATATACTGTCTGATTGACGACATAAGAGACGTATTTGAACTTATAACCCTGAGGGTGCAGGGGATGTTCAGCAAGAAGGTGACATCCCTCGATGACTTATGAGCGGAATGGAGGTATTAGAAGAAACTGGACAAAGACTCCAACTAAAGGTTTCTGGGTCGCCTGAAGCACTGGGGGAAACAGTAGAGAGGGTTGAAGAGTTTTCAAGGAAGATCGGCTTTTCTGAAGAACAAATAGATAGAATCAAATTGTCTGTTGATGAGGCATGCTCAAATGTGATAGAACATGGGTATAATTTTGCCCCGGAAAGATATTATCAGGTTATATGTGAACGCCTCGAAAATGGTATAAAGATAGTGATAAAAGACGATGCAAAACACTTTTCGCCTCCACCTGTGACACCCCCTGACCCTGAGGCTGAACTTGGAGATATCAGGATAGGAGGTCTAGGGCGTTATTTTATGGGTGTTTTTATGGATAAAGTCTGGTATAATACTGAACTTAAAGAGGGAAATGAACTGACAATGATTAAATACCTTCAAAAACCATGAAGTATGATAAGGAGGTCTTATGGAAATAGAGGTTAAACGGACAGACGAGATAAATATCCTCGAGATAAAGGGGAGGATAGATTCTTTTACTGTTCCGATGGTAGAAAAAGAGATGGAGACGGTAATCAGTATGGGTGAATTCAAACTCATAGCTGACCTCGCAGATGTATCATACATAAGCAGTGCCGGGCTCAGGGCATTCATATCAGCACTCAAAGAGGTTCGCAAACATAATGGAGACCTTAAACTCGTTGCCATGCAGCCTTCGGTATCCACTGTGTTCAAGGTCGCTGGTTTTCTTAAATTTTTTAATATATACGATACAATAGACGATGCGGTCAAAAGTTTTTAAAGATGTCTGTCGAAAGAAAAATATATACAGATCCACTGAAACGGATTGAACAACTCGAGTCCCTTGCCAGCGCAAGTAAGATTATCAATTCCTCCCTTGACCTTGCCGAGATTCTCTCCCGTATAATGAACCTTACCACAGAGCTCCTCGATGCAGACAGGAGCACACTTTACCTTATAGATAAAGAAAAGGGTGAACTCTGGTCAATAGTAGCACAGGGTCTTGACCAGATAGAGATCCGCTTACCTCTCAATCAGGGTATAGCAGGGCATGTGGCTACAAATCTTAAAACACTTAATGTAAAAGATGCCTATGAACTCCCATTTTTTAACAGGGAGTTTGATAAAAAGAGTAACTACAGGACAAAGTCTGTTCTGTGTATTCCAATGATAAACAAGGAAGACAAAGCTGTTGGTGTGATGCAGGTCTTGAATAAAAAACATGGTGATTTTATCCCTGATGATGAAGAATTTCTCTATGCCTTATCAGATCACGCAGTGATAGCAATAGAGAATGCAATCATGCATAAGGATCTGATAGCAAAGAAGAAACTTGAGGAGGAACTACTGATTGCACACAAGATACAGAAAAGCATACTACCAGATACTGTCCCATCTGTTACCGGATATGACTTTGGTGCTATAAATGTATCGGCAAAGATTGTAGGTGGTGACTTCTATGATTTTATTCCCCTCCATGCAGGTAAGTGGGGGCTTGTTATGGCTGATGTCTCTGATAAAGGTATGCCAGCCGCTATCTTTATGGCGGTTTGCCGTACAGTCATGCGTGCAGTTGCAAAAGACAATGATTCAGCAGCAGAGGTTCTGAGGATGGCAAATGCCCTCATCTCTGAGATACATACGAGCAATATGTTTGTAACACTCTTTTATGGCATCCTTGATACTAAAGAGAGGAGATTGGTATATTCAAATGCAGGGCATAACCCCCCCCTCCTCTATAATGTCAATAGAGGTGAATACAGATATATCGAAATGGAGGGGACAGCAATCGGTGTAATGGATGGGATTGAGTTTGAGGAAGATTCTATTGATATGCAGAAAGATGACTTGCTTGTACTTTATACAGATGGGATTACTGAGGCTATAAATCCTCAAGAAGACGAATTTGGTTTGGATAGAATGATAGATGTTTTAAAAAATAAAGGCAGAAACCCTGCAAGAGATATAGTAGAAAATATCGAAAAGGCTGTTGATACCTTTGCAAGCGGCCAGCCGCAATTCGATGATATGACCCTCATGGT
>JBFLZU010000080.1 GCA_040756155.1 Nitrospirota bacterium
AGCCACCATATGGAGTATCCTGAAGATGAATCCCAAAATCCTTAGGAACAACAAATGGCCTAAGAATCAGTATAATCACTATTAACCCAAGGGCTACATAAAGAGGTCTTAATGCATGCCTTCTCATAACATCTAATATTGCAGTCAAATTAGAGGTAGATACAATAGAAAAGTTCTTTACAAAATCGAGGTTTTTGTGAAGAATATTTCACATATCCAAAAAAGGTCTGAGAATTTTTGAGGTGCGAATAACAATGTTTAAAGGAAGCTTTCTAAAACCTTAAGACAGTTGACGATCCTTTCCCCTTCTCTTGTGAGGAAATATGACTTTTCTTTATCCTGTTCTATGATTGCCGACTCTTTAAGCATCTTCAGATGAAAGACCACTTTCGTGTGATCCTCTATATCAAGTTCTCTCGTTATTTCCATTAAACGCATACTCGTTCTTGAGGAAAGCAATCGTATAATATTTCTCCTTATAGGATTGGATAAAGAAATCATTATATAGTCGAGGTCTAATTTCCTTACACCTTCTTCAAACCTGGCTTCTTCAAGCACACGCCTTATTGTAGTCAGGAGTTCTTCAACCTTAAAGGGTTTGGATATATAGTCACTTGCTCCTTTTTTTATAGCATCAACTGCATTTTCTACAGTTGCAAAGGCTGTGATCATGATTATTTTTGTTTTTGGTCTTACCTTTCTAAGTTCTGTAAGGATATCGATGCCACTAATCTTTGGCATCATTAAATCAAGAAGTGCAATATCAAATTCTTCAGCGTCAGCTTTTTCTATCGCCTCTTTGCCAGATGAGGCTTCATCCGTATGATATCCTGCTCCTATCAGTATCTCAGAGAGGTTCGCCCTCAACTCTGCATCATCATCTACTATTAGAATCTTTTTGATTTCGGATTGGGGATTGCGGATTTCGGATTTTGAATTCATTTTTTGTTACCTCTGGAAACGATAATTGCTATAATTTCATCATTCTCTTTTATTAAAGAATTAAGCATGCTTTTATCAAGAATTTCTATTTCTTTTATTAACTCGAGCCAAAACAAAGTTTCATCTGCTTCCTCTTCCATAATAGAGAGTTTTGAAATAAATTCATTGATTGACCTCGCTCGACAGGCAGCTCTATAATTAGCTGCCAAAGAGGTCCCAGAACGAAATATCTGATTACCAATTAATCTTCCTTCTCTGTTATCTGGTAGTTTTCGGCAAAGATCGATTATTCTCTTAGCAAATTCTTTGGTTCTCTTTTTCATTTCATTACGATTCATTTTCCCCTCCCCCTCGATTGTGGATTTCGGATCATGAATTTTAGATTTTTTTAAATCCGAAATCTACATTCAGCAATCCGAAATCCTATGATGGGAGCTTAATAATTACTGTTGTTCCTCTTCCAACAGAACTTGATATTTCTATAGTTCCATCATGTTGATTGATTATACCATAGCAGATTGAAAGTCCAAGTCCTGTGCCAGCACCCACCCCCTTCGTAGTGAAGAATGGGTCAAATACCCTTGTGAGATGCTCATCTGAGATACCGCTACCTGTGTCAGATATTTCTATTTTGACATCATTGTTGTCGCAGGATGTAGATATATAAATATCCCCGCCATCAGGCATTGCTTCTAATGCATTATTAAGGATATTTATAAAGACCTGTTGAAGTTTCCCTGTGTCACCTATTATATCAGGGACATCCGTAAGGTTCTGATGGATTGTCACGCTATTGAGTTTATACCTCAAAAGTGTCAGGGTGCTATTTATTATATTATTGATATTTAAAGGAATGAATTCGGATTCTCTCTGGTGAGAAGACTGCAATAGCTCTTTTACAATTATAGATGCCTTGTCTACATTCTTTTCAATCGCTTCAAGTTTTTGTAAAATGTCTTTGTCTGTGATAGCGTCTTTTAGTCGTTCCCTAAGGGTCTGTATATTCAAGGATACATTTGTTAGAGGGTTGTTTATCTCGTGAGCAATGCCAGCGGCAAGCTGTCCGAGAGATGCCAGTTTCTCAGACTTTGCAAGGCGTTTTAGTTGTTGCTCTAATCTTCTCTTTTTTTCTATATCAAAAATATTAAGTGCCTTTATTATAAAACAGGTAAGCAAGACAGCTGATATACCACGCAGCACTTCTACCGGGAATGGAAGAAAAGGTAACATTGAGCGAGAAGGGACAATTCCAGCAAAAAAACCATAAAATACAAATGTGATACCGGCGTAAAATAGATTTTTTGAAACAGAAAGGTCTAAGTTTTTTACCTCGCGGGAGTATGTCACCAACCCATAAGCAGTTACGACCCCGCCGAGAAGACCAAATGTATTTCTTGCCATACTGTCTGCTTTTTCAAAGAACTGTATATCTATACTGAATCCATTATTCCATAGGTATATGACCCAGAAAAGAAAAAGAATCGCTGGAATTACTTTTAACCACTTCATGCGATTATTATCAATAGAGCGTATAAGTGCTAAGCCAAACTGTAACAGGAATAAGAAGGAGAGAACAACAACAAATACTATTACTAAGTTCACAAAGAATATCTCCTGCACCGATATATATTTCTCCTGTAAAAGGAGGTAGAGTTCAAGCCATTCGTGGGCTCCGTGTGAAAAACCAAACCCGGCCAGAAGCCAGAGGCAACTTGCAAGTCTCAACTCGCTTGCCTTCTTATCTTTTACAACAATAGCTACACCTAAAAAGAGGAATGCAAGACCATAAACGAAATAAAGCAGGCAGATCGGAGTAATAATCATAAAATTATCTATAAATAGTTCCAATTCAGACATTTAAACTTCCTCCGAGAATCTCCCTGTTGAACATGGAGTAAGTAGCAAGTAGTAAGGAATAAAGGGAAACACCATTATTATTCATTGTTTATTCTCCAGAGAAGTATGAAGTCTGCTTAACAACCGACCGACTTCTTCAGCTTTCTCAAACAGATTTTTAAGTAAATCCAGATATCCCAGGTCATGTGAAAGAATCAGATAGTATTTGAGTTCTTCTAAAGAACCCTGGGCAATATTGTAAAAGTTCATCTTATCTCTGTGTCCTTTCTTAGTAAAACCTTCTGATATGTTTGCAGCTATAGAAACAGCTGACCGTCTCATTTGAGAAACAAGCCCAAATTTTTCTTCTTTGGGATAATCTTGTGTCATTTTATAGACATCAAGAGCCAGTGCATGTGCTTTCTGCCATACTAACAAATCTCTGAAAGTCTTTGCCTTTTCCAATCCTTTACCCCTTTGCTACCTACCTCTTACTACTGTCTCACCGGTATCACAAATACAAACCTACTACCCTTTCCTACCTCACTCTCAACCCATATCCTCCCACCATGTAGTTCCACAAACTTCTTGGAGATGGCAAGACCAAGCCCTATACCCCCAACCTTCCTCACAATATCAGATTCTATCTGCTGAAATGGCTGAAAGAGTTTTGCCTGGTCCTCCTTCGATATACCGATACCTGTATCCTCAACAGAGATTTCGATGAAATCTCTCAAACTGTCATTGCGAGCCGAAGGCGTGGCAATCTCGTTCCGAGTTCCCTCGCTTTGCTCGGGACCGCTAACGCTCCTCGCAATGACATTCATGTTGCGAACTTTTCGTGCGGTTACCCGCACGGAACCCCCATCAGGTGTGAACTTTATGGCATTGCTAAGCAAGTTCAACATCACCTGCCTCAGCCTCCTTATATCAGCCTCAATAATAATCCCCTCATCCTCCATCTTTAGGGAAATCTCTATATTATGACTGCGTGCCTTCTCCCTGAAAAAGAGTAAACTCGAATTAAGAAGGTCTCTCAGGAGGAATTTATTTAGCTCAAGATCCATCTTTCCTGCCTCTATCTTTGATAAATCAAGTATGTCGTTTATAAGAGAAAGAAGGTGTTCTCCACTTTTATGAATGCTGTTAATATGCTCCTTCTGTTTCTCTGTCAATGGTCCTTCTATCCCTTCAGCCAACATATCTGAAAAGCCAATTATTGAATTAAGGGGTGTCCTTACTTCATGGGACATGAGGGCTAAAAACTCTGATTTCGCCCTGCTCGCAGACTCTGCCTGCTTCATAGCAGCCTGAAGCTCTTCTTCTGCCCTAACCCTCTCTGTCACATCTTTTTTAATGGCTATAAAGTTTGTAATTTTCCCCTGATTATCCATCACAGGAGTCACCGTCATCTCTTCATAATAAAGTTCTCCTGTTTTCTTCTTATTGATAACAGTTCCCTTCCATACCCTGCCCGACAATATGGTCTCCCACATGCCTTTAAATAATCCAGGAGGATTCTTGCCAGAATTAAGAATTCTTGGATTATTTCCCAAGGCTTCCTCTTTACTGTAACTTGATATTGCAGAGAATGCTGGATTGACATATTGTATTGTTCCTCTGGTATCAGTTATTACAACCGATTCTGCTGCCTGCTCAACCGCATTAGTTAATTTTTTAAGCTCCAAATTAGACATCTCAAGCTCTTTTGTCCTCTCATGCACCTTCTCCTCAAGCCCTTCAATAAGCCATCTGTTCTCGATGGCAGTTGCTGCCTGATTAGCAAAGACCTGAAAGATATCAAACATCTTCCCTGTAAAAAACTGTGGCTCACCGCTATAAAACCTGAGAACACCTATTACTTTGCCATCAGAGAAAATTATTGGCACTGCCATCGAAGAGCGGTAACCCCTCTTCAATGACTCTTGTCTCCATGGAGTGATTGCAGGGTCAGATTCATAATCGTGTATAACCCTCGAAGTCTTTGTCTTTATAGCCATGCCAGATGGTCCCATACCAGTAGGTGAGTCATCCCATGTAACCTTTATGGTTGATAGATAGCCTTCCTCAAAACCTGCATGAGCAACTATTTTTATATCGTAACTTCCTTCCTCTATTAGCCCAATCCATACCATCCTTAAGTCAAAGTTTCTGACTGCAATATTGCATATCGCTTCATAGATGTTCGCTGTAGGGGAAATAGCAAAAATGATATTTGATGCATCCGTAAGTGCCCATACTTCTCTTAGGTGTCTTGTCTTTTCATCAAAAAGAATCTTGAGGGTCTGTGTCATTTGATTAAAAGCACTGCTCGACTCTCCTATCTCATCCTTGCTCTTTACATCAACCCTTACATCAAAATTCCCCTTTTCAATCTCTTTTGTTGCATCCCTGAGTCTCTTTACAGGTTTTATGATGCTCTGTATCGCATAACATATAATGAAGACTGTTGCAATAAAGAAAAATCCTAATACATAAAGCCTGAGGGTGTCAAAATCCTTTATCTCCTTTTCATGGTGCCTTTCGATGGAACTTACAAAGACCTCTATCTTTCCAATGTTATCACGTATGGCTGAATGACACATTCTGCAGGTTTCATTCTTTCTCTCTGGAGGAAGCCTTAATACTTCAAAAAGGACTGGTTTTTGGATATTCTGCCATAGCTCAATTAAGGCATTGAGATGTGAGATTGATTCTTGATAATGCTCAGGTATAGGCTTCAGTCCGAGCCTTTCACTTCCATCTCTCAAGCCATAGAGCCCCTCTTCATATTCAGCCATCAGCTTTTTAATCCCTTTTTCTAACACCTCTTTCTCAACGGACAGTGAAGCTTCAATTATCACAGCCCTTGTTTTTAATGCCATACGGTGTATCAGCATTCTCTCTCTGCTTACAATGCTAATACGCTTTGCCTCATCCTTCACGTGATGTGTAAATCTATAGTCAGCAGTGATATAGATGGCAAGAAATGTGAGCATTATGATGCCCATAAAGATAAGTTTTGCTATGAGGGATTTGAATTTAAACATTATCTTCCTCATCTTTGAGTCGCCTCGTGAAGAGTTCGGCCCGCCCCGCTTCGCGGAGCGAGGCCGGGGAGTTCGGAGTTCGGAGTTTTGCGACATGGATTAAAACCTCGTGGATAGCGAACAGCCTGTCCCGTCCCGACTTGTCGGGATCGGAACTCGCAATAACAATAAGAAGGATTGATTGAGCAAGAATCATACCATTGCCTCATTAATTATTATATCATTCTCCACCACTTACTTTAAATACCCCATTTATTTTCTCATCCGTTTTTTTGCAATGAGCAAGATATCAAGATCCACTTTATCCTGCTTCCGTTTTGATGCCTGTTTATTTTTTATCAATTCCTCCAAACCAATGAAGTAAATATTTTCCCGGCCATATTTCCCTCTTTTTTTATTTTTCCAGACCTGTCTAAAAGTGCATCCCTCAATTGAAGTCATAATATCCACTCTCACTGGTTCATATCCCAGTTGTATAATCCCGCCCTCTTGAGTAAAATCATTGATAGAGAGTCCTAAGGTTCCAAAGCCAAATTCATTGAGGGACTCTACTATTTTCTTACCATTCTCAATAGACGGTTCAACCAGTATGTCCATATCCTTTGTATATCTTGGCTTTGCATAAAAGGCAACTGCAAATGCACCAACTATACAATACTTTACCTTGTGTTTATTGAATAATCTTAATAACTCTTCGTAATCCTTTTCTACCTTTTCCATATTTTAATTCTCTCTTGAACTTAAAGGACATTTCTCTCAAAAACTGCATTGTTTCCAATCGTTCAGATGGAGACATCGAGAGATAATAATCAATATCAAATTGTCTGGCAGTTTTAAAGGATTCTGATTTTTTAAACCAAATTCTATTCATTTCAGTGTAAAAATGGGACGGTTCTATTTTCTCCTCGGCTATTCCCCTTTGTTAGAGTGTGATCTACATATTCCTTTGCTTCGCGATCTTCGATTGGTGCTATGCTTGCTGTCTTCGGCATATGACAAACCTATCATCTTTTATCTTCACTGTCAAGAAAATAGAACCGTCCCATTTTTTCCGTGATTTGGATGGCTGTAGAATAGAAACCGCCTTTATCAACCATATTAATATCCTCTGAAAGGCTGTCTATCCAGTCAAGATGAGTTTCCAAAAATTCCCTCTGTTCTCTTTTTGATGCATTATTGCATAAATATGACATATATTCTAATTCCAGTGCTATATGGTCAGGCATGGAGGAATACTTATCAGGTATTACAATCCCATTAGCTTGATATCTCTTTATCATATCTATTGCCGGATCCCCCATCAGGTAACCCTTCTCTCCTGCTATTGCCAACTTACACCCGGGATCGTCTGACCATCTCTTATAGACGCTCTCAACCGGAACTATATAAGGTGGGATTGGGCCTATAAAAAGCTTTCTGTATTCATCCTTGAGGAGTGTATATACATTGCCACTTATTGAAAGACCTGTGAGCAGAGATGCATCCAAACCGAGTATCGAAAATACCTCGTTGAAAAAATTGAGGAGTCTGCCTGATGCAACATCATCGGCAAACTCTTCAGTAGGCTCTTTAAAAAACTCGCTTAATTGGGCATATATGTCAGCACGAGATATCACTTCTTCAAGGCTTCAACCTCTCAAAATAGAAAGTTGCTGGGTTTGTATTACCAACATTGATGTTTCTTTCTTTTCTGCCTTCTGATAAAGCCTTTGCCTTAAGTTCATCTTTCTTTCCAAAACTCAGGGCATAACCTGGACATTTAATCACACATGCGGGCTTCTCACCCCTATAAAGCCTGTGGGCACAGTATGTGCATTTGTCCGCAACCATCCTATCTGCATCGAAACTCATTGCTCCATAAGGACATGCCCATATACAGTACCTGCAGCCTATGCATTTCTCCTTATCCATAAGGACAATTCCATCCTCATGCCTTTTTGAGATTGCACCGGTAGGGCAGGATGCCTGACACGGTGGCTTCTCACAATGCATACATGGCATCTTCATAAAGCTAAGTCTTCTTCCTTTTGCAGGATCAATCCATATGACTTTTGTTCTGTATCTACCTTCAGGGATGCCGTTTTCAAGTTTACAGGCAGTCTCGCAGGACTTGCATCCAGTGCACCTTTCTAAATCAACCATTATTGCATATTGACTCATCGTTTTCTCCTCCTTCTATGCCTTTTCTATTCTGCATATCAGGCCCTTGTAATTTGTCTGGTCTGATACTGGGCATCGTTTGTCTTTGTTCGTAATGAAGTTTATGGACTTCCACCCTGTGGGTTGTTCTGCTGAATAACCGTTCGGGACAAAAACCGTGTCTCTCCTTATGCCCTCGTAGACCCATGCCTTTGCGAACACATGCCCCTTTAATCCCTCTATCTTCACCTTATCCCCGGTCTGAACACCTATCTCCATAGCCTTCTCAGGATGTATCATGCAGTACTGGTCGGGCATCTGTTCATTGAGATAACTGACCCAGTGCGTGCCGCCATGAAACTGCGATGCGCTCGGCCTACCTGTGGTAAGATACATGTCAAAGCCGGATATCTCAGGTCCAACCGGATATTTTACTCTTACGCGCCGCGCCCTCATCTTGCCGATTAACTGCGAGGTAACTCCTTCCGAGGTATCGTCGTCTATATATTCGAGATACGGCAGCCCGTCCTTCATTCCAATTTCGGGGTCGGCATAAAATTCGAACGGATTAAGCCCCTGATTCTTAAACGCCTTTTCAAGCTGTTCTGTCCATATCTCTACCTTGCCTGATGGCCTCGGGAACTGCCCTTTCTTGCCCGGCACGCCGTATTTTTCGGTATAGAGCGTTCCGATCTCGGGCGAATCAGGTTTGGGAAGAGGGCCTCTTAATGCTCCTTCTTTTTTTGCAAAAAATCTCTCGGGCGAAAATCCGGTCTTTTTCGACATTGCCTTCTGTAATTTCACACAATCTTTATATTCGTCCTTAAACACATCACCCCATCCCATCTTTTTGCCGAGTTCGATAATCGTCCATCTCTCGGGCCTTGCCTGATGAAGCGGCTGGATGATCTGCGGATTGAAGACAAATCGCCTTTCGTCCGAAACAGGGCCTACGCCTCCCGACTCGGTCCACGGCGACGACGGCAGGACATAATCGAAATAGGTCGTCTCGACGCTCGGGAAAATGCTGAAATATACCGAGACATCGAGATTGTCCAGCGCCTTTCTTATCCTCCCCTGATCGGGCCACATTACAAAAGGATTACCCATTGACATAAATGCCTTGATGGGATAAGGCTTTCCGGTAATCATCGGCTCGACCCATGCTACAGGGGATTTTCCGAGCCTATGTTTTTTTGGCTTTACTATCTTATCCTTCGGAGCCGAAACGCTTCCCATTTTTGTTCCGCCGTTATTGCCGCAGCCGTAGCCCATCGAGGGCTTTCCGAAATGTCCTGTAATTGCCGCGAGCATATAAAAGGCCCTGTGCGTAAGCATCGAGTTCGTATGGTGGCTCAATCCCGCATTGCCCATAATTATCGCCTTTTCGGTCTTTGCGTACTCTTCCGCAAGTTCCTTTATAGTCTTTGCGGAAATACCCGTTACCTTTTCCGCCCATTCAGGCGTGTATTTCTTTTCGATGAGGAATGCCTTCAGCTTGTCAAAGCCGAGCACTTTGCTGTTGATGAAATCGTTGTTCTGCAGGTTTTTCTCGATAATGTGGTATATCATCGAAAGCGCTAATGCCATGTCCGTAGAGGGCTTTATAGGGAGCCACACATCAGCCCTGCTTGCTGCCTCCGACATCCTCGGATCAACCACGATAAGTTTTGCCTTTCTTTTTATCCTCTCATCATTCACTATTCCAAATGTTACAGGTTTACATGCAGCCATGTTGCTGCCTACGAACATATACCAGTCTGCGCCGCCGAAATCTTCCCTCGTGTATGTCCACGGCGGATTGTTATGTCCTAAAATGGAGTTAGAGGCTGCCCCGCCCGAAAAGTTGCAGAATGGGCCTGTCCCCTCTCTGTGCGGCGTGCCGTAAAGTTTCTGGAATGTGCCGGATAATCCCGCCCTTGCCTGAGATTCGCTCCTTCCAGCGACCCACCATGCAAATGCCTCAGGTCCGTATTTCTCCTTAACCATTTTCAGCTTCTCAGCGATCTCTGTTAAAGCCTGCTCCCAGCTTATCTCCTGATAGGATTCTGGTTTTCCTCTTGGGCCAACCCTTTTCAATGGTGCCTTCAGACGGTATTTGTTATAAAGCACGTTCACATTGTTCTGACCCTTGGGACAAATCTTGCCGCCGGTTACGGGGTCGTCGGGGTTGCCGTAAATATTGACTATACGGCCTCCCTGCACATGCACCTTCATGCTGCACGCGTTCTGGCACCACATGCATCCGCTCGTTACTACTCTGTCAGGCGTAGGCGCTATACCGCTCTCTGTATACGGTCTATGTTGTTTAAAACCTTCTGAGGCTTTTGCAGTTGAAGACATGCCTGCAACAATAGCAGCACCTGTTACCTTTAGAAATGTTCTCCTTGAAAGCCTTAGCTTATCCATACATAACCCTCCTTCATTATTCCATATCGAGCCTGCTGAGTTTTTCCATGAAGATGGAGAATACTTTATCTCTGGTGTCTTTGCTGATTGTCTCTGTGCATAGTTCTCTCTTTTTTTCTGCCTTTTCCATATCATCTATCTCTGATAATAGACTGCTTATTCGTTTAAATTCCTCAGGTCTCAACTCAACACAGTATTTAAAATTCTCAAAATAGGATGCGGTAGCCTTTAATTCTCTCCTATCTATCTCTTTCAGTTCATGTATATAAGTCTCCCTCCTCTTATCCATCAGGATGCCTTCATCTATGCACCTGTAGCCACAATTGCGATATAAACTCAAATCACCACTATCTAATATCAATGCCTCAGGAAAGAGACGACAATGGATAGGTCGGAAATCATAGATGGTGCATTTATCTCTTTCCAGAAACCCACAGGGGAATATCAAAGCGATAGATGGTATGAGAAGAGATGTATCCGGTATTCTGTTCCATACTATCTCACAATAACACTCAAAAAAATCTTTGATACCTATGTAGAGGCGCCTGCTCAGCCTGAGTATATCTACTATGGTCAGTTCAAGGGGATTGCCCCTGTCTGTGCAACATCGCACACATCCTTCTATACAATGGAAACCCTTTTTAACATGCACAGGCTTCTTCCACAGAGATGCTGATCTGGGATGTAGCCTTTTGTCCATTTTCATCTTCAACACGGAGAACTACTATATAGACCCCCTGAGTGAAGGTGTGCTGGACTTCTTTCCCCTCAGCGCTTTTACCATCACCAAAGTCCCATTGGATTGACTTAATCTTTCCACTCCCACCGCCAATAATAGCCTTGAATTTAACCGTATAAGGGAAGTCCCCTCTCCTGTTTTTTACACCCCCAATCTTTACCTTAAGGAGCCCACCAGTGGATATTGTTTCTTCTTCAATTAATAGGCTTCCACCCAATCTTTTGGATGTCTTCATTAATGCCTCCTTCGTCCCAGCTGCTATTTGAACAGGAGTTTCTGGGCTTCCACCTACTCTCAGAACTGCCTGTTGTCCTTCTTCTATCCTTACTCTGTTGGTGCCCATTTCAGCAATTACCCTTCCTATGAGTGACCAGACTGTAAACTTCTTTTCGGCTTCATCGTATTTGAGTGCAAATTCAGCACCCTGAGTTATAAGGGGGACATTACTTACATTTATCTCGAAGTGACTGAATATATGTTCGGGAACTTGGGCCTTTACAAATATACGCCCTCTTTCGAGGGCAAGCAATGTCCTCTCTAATTTATTATCACCTTCGAAGGTAATCCCCTTTAAAATAAGAGATGTTTCGGGGTAAATCTCTACTATACTTCCGTTTGACCATGTAAGGATAGCAGCTGACTTCTCTTTGGTGGCAATTTTGTCATCTCTCTGTATGAGATCACCTTCTTTTAATGGTATACCGTTCTTTGTCACAGTCCCATCTACCTGTGTAGCCCTTACAATAGATGCATCCTGAGCATAAGAAGGAATAACACCGCCCAGCACCAAGCAATAAAACAAAATACCTGACAGTAACATGCTTTTAGTAAGTCTAATCACTTTTTAAAACCTCCTTTTGACCCTGATTTTAGTCCGGTCGCTCCGGCAGGGAGCAGAAGAAACCACTTCACCCTGGATTTCCAGCGTCAATAGTAACGCTTGCCGTATATTTCTTGTTATCTTTATCGGTAACTTCTAATACGACGATGCATTTTCCATATTCATATAAGTGAGGGGGTGGTATCCGCTCAACGCTCTCTTTCCCATCTCCGAAGTACCACTTAAACTTCAAAGTTCCATTTAGGTTTTTTATTTCTGGTTTTAGATAAACCCACATAGGGCCCCTTCCTGATTTTGGTGTAGCAATAATTCCAACCTGAAAACTCCTCTGCTCGCCGGCAAAACTGATTCCATAGCCTGCTGTCACTATAACAAGCAAGGTCAAGACAAATCTTGTCATTGCGAGCCGAAGGCGAAGCAATCCCAAAGCAAAAAGATTGCGAAGCCTACCACGAACTAATGCGATTGCTTCGGGACTTCGTCCCTCGCAATGACATTTTGAGAGGTTTGTGTAATTTGACCTAAAATTCAAACTCCGCTCCTATCACAATCTCTGAGGCAGGGTCAGCCTTTTTTCCATTTGACTTCTGATATACAGCCCCCGGTATAAGAAATCCTACCTCTGTAAAGCCTCTTACTCGTTTGTATATTGGAAAAACAAGATTCATATCTAATTCCCATCCAATATCCCTTGTCTTTGCAGTCGTAGTAGATGTCCCTCTACTCCAGTCCCACCAGTTACTTACAGGACCACGACCTTTATAAACACTCTCCGTTGTCCAGAGTTTTGACAGTGAGAGGTTTGTCTTCAATTTCTGGGCAGGTTCAAAGTCTGAAATTGCCCTGACAAATGTTACATTGGCAAGATTGCTATCCCAGAAATAGAATCCTGCCCTTAAATCCTCACTAAAGATGTTCCCGAATTTTCTACGCTCTTTGCAAAGGAATAATCCACTGAAATATTTCATGTCTTTTGTGGCAGGATCATCAGCCTTATTCCCTGAACCACGACCGAACTCCAATCCTGCAGAAAAATTCTTAAGAGAGCCGACCTGCCCAAAATTATAGTCACCCCTTAATAAAAGGGCAGATGCATTAATATCCCTTGTCAGGGTATAAGAACCGGTAAGATAAATTAAATCAGCCTTATAGGATATCTTATCCATTTTACCTAAAATTGCTGCCCCAAGCCACATCGGTTCAAAATGTCCATCGCGGGGTGTTGTATTTTTATTAAAATCTTTATCGAGGTTTAGATCTGAATTCCCAAACTTACCCCTGTCAAAAACCTTGAGTACATAAGGTTCGATAGTTAAATCTGTTGTCGGTTTAATATTAAAACTCAGAAGCAAACCGTCTAATTTATTGGCTATACCAAATACAGCGCTTCTATCACCTGCTGGATATGTGAAATTGTCATAATTTTTCCATCCCCCGGGGAGCGCCATATAGGCAAGAGAAGTAGAGACCCTTCCCATAAATGTCTGACCAATAGGATAGCTAAGTTTTATGGCATCTATGTTAGGACCTTCAAGGACAATTCCCCCATTACCAACAAACATAGAATATCTTCCTACCTTAAGGACAAAATCACCTGTATACTGGAAATAAATCTCTCTGAACTGTGCTGCATTAACTGTTTGAAATTCTGACCACCTATCGAGGGTTCCTTCGCTGTCTTCCTTCCAGTCAAATACATAATTTCCTCTATCAAAGAGAATAACTGATGTAAGCGGACCGTAATCTGCTTCTATTTTTAACTGAAGCCTCTGGTCAATATATGTGTCATTGTCGTATTCCCAGGTCTGCTTTGGGTTACTAAGATTGAGATTATTCCTTATATTTAAGCGAGCCTTATACTTTCCAGATAAATTAATCTTTACCTTCTCAGCCACCTCTTCTTCTTCCTTTGCTGATTTAGCCTCTAACTTCCTTTTCCATGTCTCCAGTTCTGTAAGCCTCCGCCTCGCCTCTTCATCCCTTCCCTTTGCTGGCTCTTTCTGAACTACAGGCTCTTCCCATTCATCTTTGCTTGCTGAGGTTTTTTCTTTTTTCTCTTCCACCGCCATTTTCGTGACTGTTGGCTGTTGACTGCTGATCGCTGCCCCTGCTTTTTTATCCTCAAGCAGTCTTTTAATTATTGCTTCAAGGTCTGCGATACGTCTTTCCAGCTGCTGAATTTTCTTTTGGGCATCTTCAGATTGTGGGGCTGATCTTTCTTTTACTCCAATATCAGTTCCCTCTGCTGAAAAGGCGATGCAAAATAGAAAGAAAAAAGGAACTACCGCAAAAATGGGATGTCTATATTTGTTATTTCTCCTGCTCACGCTTCAATTCTTCTGCTCTACGCTTCAATGTTTCTTCTATGGGTCCATAAAATATATAGATCTTCTTGATCTTCCCGTCTGGACCCTTGATCTCCTTAATCTCCCTATCAGGACCATGGCACTTCAGACAGACGAGGCGTTCCATAAGGGGTTTAAAGGTATAAGGCTTTTCAGGATGGATGGCTACAAAAAAGGGTATTTCTCCCTTCGGGTCACTCCTTATAACGAAGTTCTTCAATGGATCGTAAGGCTTTATCACTTTAATTTTCTTTTCCTCTATTAACTTCTCGATATCAGCCATTGATTTAATGACACCCCTGTCTATCAACTCTGCAATAACCTCTAAGATATCAGCGCCTTCAGTGATCGGTTTAGGGACCTCTCTCTCAACCAATCCCAGCTTAGCAGGTTCCCACGCCTCATGACAGGTTGTACACGCCAACTTCTTTAATACTTTAACCTTTTCCCTGCGTGGAGTCTGTGCAAACATATCGTTTATAATGCTTCTATTCAGCCATTTCATGTCTTCTATGGTTTTGGTTCTTCTATAATCTAACTCCAACTTCTTTGTCTTACCACTAAAAGTCACAATATTTTTCATTTGAGAAGGAAGCGTTTTATTTGTAAGAAGTTTATTTATCTCATTTACAATAAAAGACTTTTCGTCGCTGGTCAATGTATAAGGTTTATAACTCTTTATTAAGAACCTTGTTTCGTCACTAAGTGGCAGAATATGAAGTTTTGCTTGGAGAGATTTTAAAAAGCCCTCCCAATCTGTGATTTCCTCCAGAGAAAAGTCTCCAGTATCCTGACTCTTGACCTCTAAATGAAGAGGATGGGGCTGGGGAACCTCTTTTCGTTTTGGTTTTTTCTCCTCTGACCATGTCAAACTATTTATATTAAAGCTTATGAAAGCAATGGCTATCACCATCATTAAAATTAAACGGCTATTTCGCATGTTTCCTCCTTGTTACCTATAAATTGCCACGCTTCAGGCTCGCAATGGAGTCTCCATAAATCTCTGCAACATATTCTTCCTCATCCCTTAAAAACTCCATTATTAAATATGCAAGTGCCTTGTAAAATCTGCTTGTTGTATGTTCAATAATACTTTCACAGCATTGAAATGCCCACTTTAGAAGATGCTCATATAAGAAACTCTTTTCGAACTCAATACATCTCTGGAGTGCCGTATGGTCACCTTTTTGCCATGACTCTTCCTCTATCTTACATAGAAATCCCATAAACTCTAATTCCATTCCAAGATGGTCAGGCATCTCAGTGCAGTCTTTAAGAATATCCGCACCTGCCCTCTCGTAGAACTGTTCAACACTGATCGTAACCCTTCCACCGAGCCTCTTCTCTTTATCAAGAAATACTGCCCCATGAGGAATGACACCTCTGGGTAACACAAACAGAGCGGTATGCTCTGCTGTCAACTCATTTCTAAGGTCTGGCATATTAGATGCCTCTTCGACAAACCTTACGAGTTCAGAATAACCATTACTATCACCCTGAACCACTGACAGGATACTCCCATCCTCTATCATTGAGATGAGAGAATCTGACGGAGGCTTCAAGCAGAGGTTTGATAAAAACCTGTACGTCCTCTCGCGCTCTCCTGCTATAACAGACTCTACAATTTCACGCAAAGCTAACCCCCTACTATTACTCTAAATTTTTAAACAATTCCTGAATCGCAGACATCTGCTTTTTATGCCTGTCTATGCATAAAGGGCAGATATTCTTAGAGTCTCCACCAGCATGATCCCTCAAAAGTCGAGGACTTTTGGGGGTGTGAATGAAATCCATCTGACATACAGGACAGGTCTTCTTTTCTGCTTCAAGAAGTTTGACCTCTCTCTGTTCTAACAGGAGATTCAGAGAAACCTGTTCCTTTATGTTTATAGCCTTATGTATGCATGTCTTTATACAAACCTGACAATTAGTGCATAGATCAGGTCTAAAACCTAAGTAAAACTGGTCTTCTGTCAAGCGTTGGATTACAGCCCCTGTGGGACAGAGGGTAGCACAGACACCGCAGGCTGTACATTCTGCAGTTACCTCAATTTCTGCTAATATCGCATCCTTTGAAGGAACCTCTACTTTATTGATAATCTGTGTTTCGGAGCCCTGAGACATTATCCCTTGCCCCCCGGCCTCGCTCCCTGGCCTCGCTCCGCGAAGCGGGGCGGGCTTGCCACTTGACCCTATATCCCTGATTGACTTTAGGAGGAGAGACCTCTTAAGATTTTCAGGTCTATGGTGAAGGACTTCGCGAAATACCTCCTCCTTCTCCTCCTTTTTATGTGCGATATCAGGGATAGAGGCTACCGCTACTTCCATTGTCTTTAGCCTTATCGCCTTCAATAATTCCCGTCTTGATAGAGCCTTAGGTTCGGAGTTTTGAGTTTTGAGTTTTGAATCTTTCTGATCTCTGAACTCCGAACTCCGAACTAAAATACTTTCCTTCCCTACTCCTATCATTTCATACAGGTAAAGTGTGCGATGAATTATTCTGTCCAGATGGGATGATGCCTTTACATTGGTGCATCCCTGACATGATGGCTGAAAAATCTCTATTCTCGATGCCCCTAATTGTATGGGCTCAAGAAGCAATACTTCAGTCAGACGACTCAGACAGGGTAAGATAATGTCAGCCGACACATCTCCTCGTTCACAGGAAATTCTAAACACCCCTAACCATTGACCCTTGTCCCTTGCCCCTTCAATCCTGTTTTTTATCTCACTGATTATTTTACTGTCATCCCTTCCCTCAATTCTGAATGCACCATTTGGACAGGCAGAAAAACACACACCGCAATCAATGCACCTCTCTGTAATTTCGACGCCTTTGTCTGAGAAGCGAATTGCATCATCAGGACATAACTCAGCACACATCGTACAGTCAGACCTGGGTGTCCGAAAGCGAGAACATAGACGATTTTCGATCATTATATGATGATTATTAACAATCTTATCTGCTATACTTTCGACAACACCCATTATTTATACCTCATTAAATTTTAGGGTCAAGGGACAAGTGTAGCAAGGATCGAGTTGACTCATGACCCATGACCCCTTTTATTTCGTATACATCACCGATGGTGCTGTAGATATCTGGGCCCCTGTGAAACCTAAAGAAACCATCCTGGCTCTTTTTTCCCTGATAAGTCTTATAAGGTCATCTGCCTCCCCAAAAAACCTTGTCCTTGCGACACAGGTCTCCACACAGGCGGGAAGGTGTCCCTTCTCCAGTCTATGGACGCACAAGATGCATTTCTCCATCACCTTTGCCTCGGCATTAAATTGAGGATGTCCGAAAGGACATGCCCATGTGCAATACCTGCAACCGATACACTTGTCCTTGTTGATAAGGACTATCCCATCTTCCTTCCGCTTTGTGATTGCCCCAACAGGGCAGGCTGCAAGGCAAGCAGGCTTTCCACAGTGCATACACGGCATAGGAACAAAGTAGACATTCACTTCAGGTTTTTCCTTGGGGTTCTTAAACTCTCCAACCTCTACTTCAATTACACGATTGTAATCTACACCTACTGGTGTGTTGTTCTCTGCCTTACATGCCATAGTACAGGCATGGCACCCGATGCAGTATTCGAGATCTACCCAGAGGGTATACTGTTTTGGACCCTTCTTTTTAAGACTCGCTTCTATAACCTCATGTGGTACAAATGATCCTCTTTCTGGCATGTTCTCACTCCTTTCTATAGTTTTTCTACTCTGAGAGGTGTCCCGAAACTTTGAGTGCCCCCTCCCACAGGGTCGATCAGCACCATATTCTTGAGGACAGGGTCAGCCATATAAAGGGGATTTATATGAAAACCAGCCCCTATCCTTTCATCATGAGGCTGTTCTTTGCCGTTCATATACCACTTCTTTGCCCCTGCACCAAATCTCCCATATGCCTGGCAGACAGAGAGCAACCCTGGCCTTATCCTGCTTGTCACCCTCACCTGGAACCTAAACCAGCCATTACCCAGATAGTTGGGATAAAATTCTTTGACATATTTACGGAAATTCTTATACATGTCTGTCTCTATCTGCTCACTGGATGGAGATTTCACTTTAACCCAGTCACCTGTTTTTACGCCCAATTTCTCAGCATCTGCAGGGTTTATCTCTGCATAGTTCTGGGGTTTTATAGAAGCAATCCACAGATTGTTCATTGTCCTCGATTGTGTGTGGAATGCATCCTTCCATGTATGGAGCTGGAATGGGTACTCCTTCCAGATAGCAGGGTCAAGGGGCTGCTCTTTACAGTCTACGATAGTTCTATACATGGGAAGTCCGTCCATGTACTTGCCTGTCATGGAGTTCTTATATGTGGCAACCTTTCCCAGATAAGCAAAGAGGACCCTGACCTGCCTTCCTCCCGGGAATGAGGTGTATTCACCGGAGGAATATTTACTTGTGTATTGATATTTGGGACCTGGATTCTGGAATTTTCCGCCTAATTTTACAAGGCTACCTTTGGGGTCTAATCCCTCTTTAAAGTCATAGTGTTTATAATAATCATTCCAGAAATCCCATGAGTTGTTGATGTGGATACCCGGACCGCCTCCGTCTTTACCAAAGGCAGGAAGTCCACATTCGATGGCGATATCAATGAGCACATCGTCTGCCATCCTTGTATCAGGTCTTATTGGTCTGTATTCGTGGGTTTTCGGGTCGAATGACCCCACTACAGGCTGTCTCAGTCCCCAGACCTGTGTCTTTATGGGCGGATATGTCTTAAATCCACCGAGCCTCTCAAGATATTCTGTATCAGGAAGGATATAGTCGCATAGTGTACTCGTCTCACCCATATAGGCGTCAATTGAGAATGTGAGGGGCATTGCCTTTAAATCCAGAAGTGCCTCGATAGTCTCCAGATTATACGGCATTGTATAGGCAGGGTCATTGTAGTAATTGAGATATGCCTTTATCCTGTAAGGATACCCCATTCTTACACTGGAGAACCAATTTGGAGCCACACCCCTCGGAACACTGTAACCTGAATACCATGGTCTTGTAGATGTCGGCTTTTTCCCCTGATATACCGCCTTGGCAGTATCAACACGAATACCGGAAGGTTTCCGCTTCGGACCCTTTACCGCGCCTTTATAAGCCGCATGCCCTGAGATAAAACCGCCCTTTCTGTCAATGTTGTCAACGAGCATGTTTATGATGCAAAGTGCCTGTCCATTATACCAGCCATTGGACTGCTGAACAGGACCACGGAACATCTCTATTACAGGAGACCTGGCTGATGCGAATTCCTTTGCGATACGGGCAATAGTCCCCGGCGGAATATCACAGACCGCATCACACTCTTCGAGTGTCTTTTCCTGTGCCCTCTCCCTGAGCATCCTGAAAACAGTCTTATATTCAACGCCCTTTATAACAGCACTCGCATCAAGGTCAGCAAAGCCCTCAGATTCCTGGAACATTGTGGGCTTGCCGTTGACAAGAACTACATAGTCGCTCATTCCAAGATCTGCCTCTTTACCAGTAAGATACTTCTTGGGCTCCTTTGTGCCGACAAGATATGTCATGTCTGTCCAGGTGCGATAGCCTTTATTTTTGGCAACTCGCTCGTTGGGGATTGAAAGATATTCCTTTTTGTATCCATTGTTCTCAATCATCCATCTGATCATCCCTAAAAGGAAATAGGCATCGGTTGTCGGCTTTATCGGTATCCATTCCCCTTTACTATGGATAGCCTTGGCAGCTGCATTTGAAAGACGTGGGTCAATCACAACATGCTTGAATTCTTTAGCGTATGGACCAACTCGCTTACCGAATCTCTGTAGATAGCGTGCCCTCACCTGCATGGGATACTCTGCCTGTGTAATATTTGAACCCATGCTAATCAGATAATCGCAGTATTCATAATCTGCATAATTACCAATCTCATAGGGTGGTAAATTCAAAACTGCCTCTACAACACTGTAGAAGGTGCCGGCGCATCGGCTTCAATGATTGAGCATATGCGGCACGCCTGCAGCATCAAGGACAAACCTCGGAGTCAGAGGCGACTGCTCGTTACGACCGTGTGCCCATACAAACTGGTTTCTTTTAGGACCCCAGCCTCCTGGAGGTGCCTCATCCATATAGTTCGAGTCCTCCGGACCTATAGGCTTATCATTATTCAGAATGGACTTCAGTCCTTCAATATAACGATTCTCCTCACCTTTGACATCCTTGAAAAGATGACCTCCATGACATATCTCCTTAATTGCCTGTGACCAGGATATAGTCTTCCATTTCCCTGAACCTCTTGAACCGACTCGCTTAAGGGGATGCTGGAGCCTGAAGGGGCTATAAAGGGCATAAACCCCTGCCTGTCCCTTGGGACAGAGTGAGCCCACATCCTTACCACCTGGTCCTGCATCGAGATCTGCCTCAACAACTATATCCCCCTTTGCAATATAGTCATAAGTATTAGGATGATAGGGATTGCCTTCCAGTTTCACAAGTTCACCCCTGATAATCTTTGCCTGAAACCCGCATCCACCATGGCACATAAGACAGACGCTTCTGACCAACTTTACATCCGCATCCACAGGATCAGGCTGTGAACCTGTCTTACCTATCTGCTTTTTCCACTCTGCTGCCTCCACATCTTTGAAATTTGATACCACCACACCAGCAGCAACGGCAGCAGCTGAGATCTTCAGAAATGTCCTTCTTTTTATTTCTACAGCCATTTTATTACCTCCTTCCTTTAATTGTTGATTCTTAACATCTTTACCCCGCACCCCTAATAATGCCCCGCCCTTCAAGACGGGGTGCGGGGTTTACTTGCCTCCAACCAGCAACTCCCTTGTATAAACGGGTATAGTAATTTTCACCATCAGTGTATAAAGCAAGGCGCCAACCGCCCAAATCCCTATAGTAATAATGACTTCTGACATAAAGGGCCAGTATTCGTAGATTTCCCCAAGTGTATCAGGAACAAACCCAGGAACAATCAGCCCAAGACCTTTTTCTATGTATACACCTAAGATTATTAATACAGCGCCTATATTCAGTGTTACAAAATTCTCGCGGGTCTTAGGTATCAGAAAAATCACGAAGGCTATTGCATTCATTATAAAAGATGCCCATATCCATGGTACCAGACGCATTTTGTCATGTAGACCGAAGTAGAGATATTGTAATGGAACATTGTGAATACTCTCAGAATAAAACTCTTTATACATCTCTGCACCTAATAGGAAAAGGTTAATACCCATGGTATACGCTATTAATTCGGAGATTTTGAATATAGCCTTATTGTCTACCTCTATCCTTGAGAACCTACGAATCAGTTGTAAGATGATCAGCATAATAGCTGGACCTGAACAGAAGGCAGAGGCAAGGAATCTCGGCGCCAGGATCGAGGCATTCCAGAAAGGTCTGGATGAGAGTCCATTATAGATAAACGCTGTCACTGTATGTATGCTTACTGCCAATGGGATTGATATCAAGATTAAGGGAAAGATTGGCGCTAACTTATATTCTTTACCTATGGAAAGCCTGGATAAGGCATAAATAACAAGGAAAAGGTTTATGAGGAGATACCCAATTAGGACCACTACATCCCATGCCAAAATAGAGGAGGGCATATTCATCTTCCCTATAGGGGGTGGTAATATATGCCATACCCTCAGTGGCTGCCCCATATCAACCATTATAAAGAGTATGCACATAGTAACCGCTGTTATAGCAACCATCTCGCCAAAAAGCACAATCTCCTTTATAGGCTTAAAATGATACAGGTAGGCGGGAATCACCAAGAGCACGGCGGCAGCAGCTACACCCACAAGAAAGGTAAAATTGGCAATATAAAGTCCCCATGATACTTGATCCCTCATGGCGGTTATGATTAAACCTCTGTCAAGCTGTTTTATGTATACACCGAGTCCAAGTACAATTAAGACAAGAAGTAGGGCGATCCATGCATAATATTTTATGCCACCTTTAGTTATCTGTAAGAGTGCATTTAATAAGTTCTTTATCATGTTTATCTATTAACCTCCCCTGAATTATTTAAGTTGTTTTAAGCTGCCAGCCAGTAAAGAAGTAATAAAATTTAGGATATGTGTTTAAATCCTCTTTCAGCCTGAAGACCCTCATGTTTTCTATGATATATCTTATCTCACTCTTGGGGTCTAAAAGATTCCCGAACTTCCTCGCTCCTACAGGGCAGACCTCCACACATGCAGGATATTTGCCGACCCTTGTCCTCTGGATGCAGAAAGTGCATTTCTCGACTACACCTTTATACCGTGGACGGTTACCCAGATAATGGGTTTCAGGATTTAACTCTTCCGTCGGGATATTTGGCTTTGCCCAGTTGAAACGCCTTGCCCCATAAGGGCATGCCGCCATACAGTATCTGCAGCCTATGCACCAGTTATAGTCAATTACTATGACCCCATCAGGGTCCTTCCATGTTGCCTGTGTCGGACATACCTTAACACACGGTGGGTTTTCGCACTGCTGACACTGGACAGGAACATAAAAATGACCTGGCTCAGGAATCTGTTTAGGGTTATAGTATTTTTCTGAATTTTCAAGGTCAATCCATTTCTCACCTTTCTTGAAACGAAGGACTGTAATCCAGTGGATTTGAGGAATTCTTGACTGGTTGTTCTCCTCAACACAAGCATAGACACATTTCCTGCAGCCGATACAACGTGATAGGTCAAGGCCATAACCAAACTTGACATTGGGGATTGCTTTAGTTGCACTGATGCGGATGTCTTTCTTCCATTCAAGGGATGCCTCTTTTTCAAGTCTTTCAATAACCTTCTTGATTTCTTCATCCCTCATCTCCCTGAAATGCTTCTGTAAGAAGGCATCCAAGAAGGATGCGTCTGCAGTATGCAGGGGGAGTGCTGTACCTGCCAGACCAATAGCAGCACCTTTTATAAAAGTTCTTCTATCGAGATTTATCCCTGATGAATGCTTTATCTTTTTCGACATAATTATTAACCTCTATTTGATTTCAGCCGGATTCATTGGTGGTTTTTTCGGCTCGAGTGCTTTGAACCTTGGTTGGTGCGGGTCATGGCATTTTACACAAAAATAGTAAAGTTTTTCTCCATTCCACAGCCCAATTCTCTTACCGTGAATTCCTGCTTTCCAGTCTCTAAATATTGTTCCATGACACTGACCGCAGAGTTTATAGGACTTGTTATAATCTATCAATTCTCCATTTGGTAATCTCAATTTATCACGCTCATGACAGTCCAGACACCACCGATCCTTCTCTGCGTGCTTAAGAACTATATTGGTATGATACATTTCAAGTTTTCTCTGTTTTCTATTAACAGGTAAATTGTCATGACATTTCGAACATGGGAAGTTTTCAGAAGGTGGAGGTGCAGGCACAAAAGACTTTGGTATATCCTCTACAGTCTCTCCACCTAAGGAAAGACTTAAAATAGAAGATAGTCCCATCATCAATATTATTAGTATTATTAGTGCAAATTTACTTTTCTTTTTCATTAACACCTATGAGCAATCATAGCAAAATTAATGCCATAACTTAAAATCATTTTAAAATCAGTGGTTTTATAAAATTCTCTATCTCTTTAGGCATGATTTAAGTTGCAATGATGTAACTTAAATGACTTGAGTAGTTGCAGGAATTTAACTTCTTAACTCAGTTTAAAGTAAAGACAAAGGTGACCTTCGTCATTGAATCCAAATTCTAAGGTCTCATCCACAAACAAAGAAGCATCCTCTGCCAGTTCCTTTAACTTTTCTACAAGTGTCTCGTGATTTCTGTCTTCTATATCGTAGAGCTCAAGGATATCAATGATATCGTCTATGTCACCTGTGTTATAGGATTCTAAGACTATCCCGTGGCCATTCAGACCTTCTCTTTCTATCCTTGCTCTGGCAATACTTATCTGATGCTTTAATCTTCCAATGCAAAGCCCATTAATCTTAAGATCCTTTATGTCCACGATGTTCCCTCTTCCTTTTCATAAAATACAATGGGCAACCATCTGCGGCTGCCCATTGTGGCTAAATACAATCTACAAGAAAATTAGAGTCTTTAATGCCCTTTCTTGAGTTCTGCTGGTGGTAGTTTGTCTACTTTCACTTCAGGGTGCATCTCTCTGTGCTTACTGCCAGTATAGGCATACTGCATGGTCTCCTTGTAGAACTGGAAGTGCTTTGCACTGTCAACCTTAATATCACCAAGTTTATCTCCTGTCTTTGCACGTGTCACTGTAACTACCGTATCATACCAACCCTGACCACCACCTATTGGGTCTGCAACCACGGGGATTATTTCATTTGGATTGACACCCTCTGTCTTCCACCAGACATGTTTCAAATCAGGGTCATCCACACCACCCCACATTGGTGGGGTTGCTTTGGTGGCGGTTGCTACCCTGCCAAACTTCGTCCCGAGGGTGTTGGAGACCGCCACAACCTTTGGATGGATGCCCTCTGTAACCCTTGCTTTTGTTACCATATAACCTACACCACTTGTAATCCTTATCAAATCCCCATTCTTGATGCCAATCTTTTTAGCAGTTGCTGCATTTATCCATGCTGGGTTCGAATGGATCATCTCAGTCAACCCTTTTACATTGGGTGTTCTTGACTGTGTATGGACATTCCACTTGAAGGTAGTAAGAACCAGCTCATCATCCTTTAGTTTACATGAACCGTCCTTATTCCAGTGCCACGGATGTGGCTTAAACACAGGAAGTGGATTAAAGCCATACTTCTCATATTCATGCGCATAAGTATTAATCTTACCATCATGAGTTCCAAAACCTTTCCGTCTCTTACCATCAACTGTTACCTTACCATTCGGGTCCTCTTTATATGGAAGACCAAACTCTGCCTTTATCTCCATTCCATTATCGCCTATAATTTTGCCTGTCGCAGGGTCAAGTTTCCCATAGATAGGATATACACCATTTTTCTTGAACTCCTCCCAGTCAAGCCCTTTCACACCTGCAAACTGCTGTCTGATGTAATCCTCTCCATCTTTGAACTCCCAGTACTTCTTCATGCCTCTCCTGCCATCCTGGTCTATCTTGTGGATTATTCTCTTTAGAACTTCTCTATACTCCATCGCCTCACCGAGTGGCTTTACAACAGGTTGTCTGAGTCCAACCCATGGCCAGAGGCTTGAAGGCATGCTCTCAGGGTCGTGCCTTTCAAGGTAGCTGCAGTCAGGCAGAACTAAGTCCATGAGATTTGTTGTTTCATTCATCTGGTTAGAGAAAGTTACGCTGAAGGGGACAAGTTTTTCATCCATTAACACATCTCTCCATACGCTTGCAGCAGGATGGGTAAATGCCTCACAACACATATAGTTTAAATATACGCTTACTTTTTGCTTACCCTCCTTTATCCAGAAAGGCACGAGGTGACTTACCTTGTGGCTGGCAAGGGGATAATCAGGTGGTGAAGAGAGGTAACTTGGCTCATCCCCGCCTTTTGGTACAGGCTGAGGCTGACCGTAACCCATACCCCTCGGCAGACAGTAACCACCTTTTACCTCTACATTACCTGTGATTATTGACAAGAGCATTGCACATCTTTCATTATATGAGCCATAAAGATGCATGCAGGGTCCCCTGTAGGTATAGGTGGTGGCAGGTTTTGTGCTGGCAAACTCAATAGCAATCCTTCTTATTTCCTTTGCAGGAACACCTGAATACTTTTCGGCCAACTCAGGTGTGTATCCTCTCAGATAGGCAGCCAGTTTATCTGCTGGATAGTTTGTCCATTTATTGATGAAGTCTTTATCTGCCAGCCCCTCCTGCATAATGACATTCGCCATGGCAAGGGCAACTATTCCATCTGTCCCTGGAAAGATAGAAAACCACTCATGGCTCTTTGCTGCTGTATTTGAGAGCCTTACATCAAATGTTACAAGCTTTGCCTTATTCTCCTTCAGTCCCTCTATAATCCTCTGTGAATAGGGATTATGAAAGTATGCTGCCTCAAGGATGTTGCTTCCAAAATTGATGATATACTTTGTATTGGCAAAGTCAGGGGTCTCTATGTCAGGTCCCCATGTTGGCTCCATCCCTATCTTCTTGCTGGATTCACAGGTAGAGGTATGGTTAACTATCGTATTGGAGCCCAGTGTCTTCATGAACCTAACTGATGCACCTCCACTTCTTTCCCTACCCCATTTAAGCATAATCTCATTCGGATGACCGCTATCTACAACAGCCTTTATCCTGTCAGCAACCTCCCCTATCGCCTCATCCCAAGAGACCCTTTTCCATCGCCCAGTCCCCCTCGGACCTGTCCTTCTCAATGGATAGAGTATCCTATCAGGGTCATAAAGATGTCCTATACCTCCTTGACCCTTTGCACAGAGCCTTCCCCTTGTAGAGACATGCTTGTCATTGCCTTCAAGCTTCCTTACCCTTCCGTTCTTGATAAAGGCAATGCCACCATCTTCTATGTTACACACGAGACAGGTGTAGGGCACTACTTTATCCCAAGCTTCTCCTGTTATAGTATCCTCTTTCGCATGGACACCCCTGCCAGCTGACTCCAGCTCCATTGCACCTGCAAAATAAGTAAATCTACTACCAACGGTAAATACTGTCCCTGTTGCCAAGCCTAACTTAACAAAGTCTCTTCTGGTTAATTCCATGGTCATGCCTCCTTTCTTTTACTTTGTATATGGTCCCTGTCTCCAGACCTGAATCTGATGCTTACTATTTGCCTCTTTCCTCAGGTCTTCACCCTTCTTAAAGGCATCATTAATGGCAATTCTGTCTTTACCAATATAATACACATTAGGCTTCGTCCCTCTTTCAGGAAGCAAGACCTTAACCTTATGTTTTTTCAGAATCTTTGAGACCTCGCTCTTAGGGTCATTAAGGTCTCCTACTACCCTTGCCCTTCCAATACATGTATTAATGCAGGCAGGCACCACACCAGCCTCAAGTCTATGTGCACATAATGTGCATTTATCTGCAGGATTTCCATCAGGATTTCCACCTGCCTTTTTACCAGGGTCAAAGGACCTTACACCATAAGGGCAGTTCTGAATACATAGACCACACGCAACACACCTGTCCTGATCGACAAGAACCACACCATCTGGCCTTTTATAAGTTGCTCTCTTTTTAAACTTAATACCTTTAAACTCCGCATCTATGGGGTCAACAGGACATACCCCTACACACGGGGGATTGTCGCAGTGATTACAGAGCCATGGCATAAAAACACGGTCTGTCTTTGGATATCTACCAACCTCTCGGTAAATCACCTGTGACCTGAAGACTCCAAGCCTTGTATCAAACTCACCCTTACAGGCAACAGCACATGCCATACAGCCAATACATCTGTCAAGGTCAATAACCATCACCCATTTAGTAACCTTTCTCTGTGCCGATTCAATACCCTCTGAAACAGAAAGCAGAGCAGCACCTGCAAGCGCACCTACTGTTGATAACTTAAGAAACTCCCCCCTGCTTAGCCCATCTTTCTCTTCACCCATACCACACCTCCTTTGAAGAACTTACATGTTATTCAACACCGAAACACCTCTTCTCTACCTCTAAGAACCTCTGGGCCAATATCACCACCTCCTTGTAAAAAGGATGAAATGCATACCTCTTTAAATCCTTCAAAAGGCTGAAAACCCATTTATTGATATGCTCGGTAAAGAATTCTCCCTGGAGACTGCACCACTCCATAGCCCCTTTCTCATCCTTATCACCCCATGCCTTAGATTCCTTCTCAGTTAGATATCCCATAAACTCCAGCTCCATGCCCAAATGGTCTGATAAAACAGGACAGCCCTCTCGAACAATGAGCCCACATCTCCTGTAAAATTCTCTCACCTCCCATTCGGATTCCTGACAAAGCAAACCCTTAAGTCGCACTGACTCATAAGGTGAAATGCCACCAGGAACAATAAATAAGGCAGCATACTCCTCTGCCAGAGCATCCAACAACTCCTCTTGTGGAATATCAAAAAATATATCTCCCATATCCACGCCAAGGTCTTTAAGTGCACCCATCACCTCTTTACCCTTCAGAGTCGTCAGAAGCTCAGCGGTGAGCTCTCTTAGAAACAGCATCGCAAGGAGACGATACACATAACTTCTGCCTCTGGCCATCTCTGATCTCTCTACAGCCTCTCCTGACATACAAACCTCACAAAGTCAAAGATTTTCAAAATTAAGCTACTCCTTTGGGAAAAGTGGGAATATTTTAGAAAAGACCCAGAGTAATACAAAGGGCAGTCCAAGTATAAAAGTCATACCAACAAGTCCTTCCTTAAGGGTTTCTAAGTCATGGGGAATAATAGGCAGACGATAATTCATGTATCCTGAGTAAGTGAGGGAGAAGGACTGACCGCCTATGACCACATCCCATCTCATCATAAAGACCCCAAAGAGGACGAGTACTGATGCAATAAATGCCCTCTTTATGGTGAGATGCGGTATCAGTAACAATATAAAAGGAACAGCAGAGCCAAGACCATACTGAAGCA
>JBFLZU010000081.1 GCA_040756155.1 Nitrospirota bacterium
TTTTCAGAAGCAACAGAAAGATCAAACTAATGAACCTCAGACATCCCAAACCAAAAAGATAGAAGCACAGGTGCCAACCACAAAATTAAAAAGAAAAGATGCTAACATAAAGGAGGAAGATACCAGCGTCTCGTTGGATGCACTACAAGAAGCGATAAAAAGGGGAAAATCTATAATGAACTTACAGGCAGAGAAGGATGAGGCATCTTTAAAATTGGAAATAGCTAATTTGAACAAACAGTTAGCTGTAACACAGGCAACAGCCGAAATGATAAAGAAAAACCCTGAGGTTATAGCAACAAAAGAGTTAGGTGCTAAAGAATTGCCAAATACAAAGATTACTATACCGCAAAATGACAAACTTCCTTCTTTAAATGCAATATCAGGAGATAAGGTTATTGTTTCAGGGAGAATCTTAAAAATAGGAGATAAGATAGAAGGATATAGAATTGTCTCTATTGGCAAGAATTCAATAGAAGTTGAAAAAGAAGGAAAAACTTATACGGTCGAGCTGCCTTGAGTAGAAAATTTTTAATATTAACAGCCATAGGACTTATAGTATTTCTGCATATGATGACTGGAGATGTTGCTACGCTGAAAAAAGACCTCCAGAGGCTTACATCTGAAGTTGAAAAGATTAGTATTGAATACTCAAAAATCCAGAGCCAGAGAGATGTTGAATTAAAAAATGGGGTGGATGTGCTTAATGCCCTTAAAGGTTTACCCGTAAGCGAAGTGAAAGTGGCTGACAATACAGTATATTTCTCCCCAAAAGATAAAGGACAGAATGCGTATAAGATCCTTACAGAGATAAAAACATATATGGAAATCCTTGGAGAAAACTGCTTTGTAACAAAAGTCAACCCCTTGCAATTTAAGGTGTATGTGGCATGGTGAAAATATCTCCTGGGAAAGAAACTATAGGGAAAATTTTATCGTTTTTTATCCTTATGGCGTATTTTTTGTTGGTTTTCATATCTTCACATCCGTCAACTACCCCTCAATAAATTGAGGGGCATGTAGCAGGTGGCGTACCTGCTGCATATTCGTCATTCCTGGCGAGTAGTTGATCGATGGGTATGCCGTATCAGAACCTGGCGTGACAGGGTGACACTCCTGACCCTGCGAGACAGAGGTGAAACCCCTCAACCTTACGCATGGTGATACAGTATGCCTCGAGGAGACGCACCATCTTATGATGCCTGGATCATAGGGCATGGTGAGGAGGTTTTGAGATGTTAGTATTTACAAAGGATAGGCTCGGCAATTCAGGACATCCCACAAAGAGGTTTGACCAGATACGTAAGTTGCTTAAGAAGAAACAGATCAGGATCATTGGTGGTGGGGCCTCAAAAAAACCTGTAGTGGTAGTGTTTCTCAACAAAGAGTTTGACCTTGAAAGAACAGTAAACCGTCGGTTTGCTCAGGTTATCACACCGGGTTATAACACCATCGGCTTTGCAGTCTGCGAAATAAAAGGCGCTACACTGATAGTTCTCTGTAGAGGCAGACTCAAGACAAGGACACCGGATATCAGAGGACTTATGCAGGAGAGAAGGTCATATAGGCGCCTCAGAAGATACCTATCCCGTTACAGGAAGAGAGGGCTCTCTGCCAGGCAAGGACGTGTGCTTACGAAGTTTAAGAAACCAAGAAATATTCGCCCTACAAAGAAGATCAGTGCTACCCTTCAGCATGGGGTCAATGCCCATATAAACCTCTTCCGCAAGATGCATAAGCTCTGCCCCCTACCCGAACATCAGATAAGTTATGGGCTGGAGGATAATGTATTTGATGTGAGAACCATGACATGGGGGCCGACAGATGGTAAGGGCTATCAGGAGTCTCCGAGGAAAGGTGCTGAAGTCGAAAGAAAGTGTATAGTTTGTGGTTTTGACAAAGATGTGCACAGACATCACCTGATACAGAAAAAGAAGGGAGGCACAGAGGTTCTGGAGAACAAGGTATATCTCTGCAAATCCTGTCATGAGGATGTCCATGCCTGGAGGATATATCTCCCGATTAATGGTATCAAGCAGTGGAGGTCCTTGGGGACGATGAATGCCATCTCAGGAATGCTCAGAGATCATGAGAAGTTAAGGACGTTAGATAGTATTTATCTTTATCTAATGTCCTTAATGTATGTGCCAGCACCTGACATGGCAGCCAGCAGAACAGAACTTGGTCTACCAAAAGGGCATGACTACGATGCAGTAGCATCTGCAGCCTCACTTTTTAACAGTACAGAATCTGATTTCTCACAGGAGATACAGGTCTCACTCAGACAGTTCAGGAGGCATAACAGGTCAAGGACTCATGCACTGAGGGATAGACTATACAAGCTGGATGGGAGGATAGTTGCAAGGAACAGGAACAAGAAGACAGACCAGAAGGAGGATTCCCTTGCTGAGTTCAGGGGAAAATACCCTGAGCTGGTTGGAAGACTAAAGGTTTATACTGGCATAAAAGTGCCTCAGCCCTTCAGGAGGGATATGCCTGCTATTGGTGGGGATATGTGGAAATATCAGAACAAACGATTTGTTGCTGATAGTGTTTTGTCGGGTAAATATATTTATAGTGCCGGGCTGAAAGATATTATAGGTAAACCTTATATCAACCCAGCTTTATGTAGAAGGATTATCAGAAACGAAGGGATGGTAGTGGTATGAGATGCAAAAAACAAACAGGCTTTCATCTCGGTATTGAAATACCGAGAATTCCCGCTTGTTATCTTTAAAACTTACAAGGTCTTGATAAGACAAGTGATAGATAACTGTGGACCGTTAGAGGAGATGGAGAAGCCTCCAGTCTGTTTAGAATTAGACCTAATTTCACGTATTGAGGAAATAATGTCGAAATGTCCATAAAATTATAAGAGGGCATCTGATGCGGGATAGACTGGAGTGGCTCCAGCAGTAGTTTCATAAACTACGTGAGGTGGGTTCGATTCCCGCTCCCGCTATAAATAAGATTCTCCTGATAAGTATTATTATAATATTCGCATTAAAACTAAGAGGAGGAAGCTGTGAGCAGAAGTAACTATAAAAAGATAAAAGAGATGCTCTTGTCAAAAAAGAAATCGCTACTCTCTAAGAATAACTATTACACAGAGGTATCAGAGAGACACGGTGACACGTTAGATTCAGCCACATCTGAGACACAGAATATGATTGATGATGCTTTTGACCGCAAGACATTACTTACAATCAGGGATATTGATACTGCGTTAAGAAAAATAGATGATGGTTCTTACGGTCTATGTGAGGAGTGCGGAGAGGAGATACCGCCTAAGAGGTTAGAGGTATTTCCTACTGCTACTCTCTGTATTAGATGTAAAGAAGAAATGGAAAGATACCAGAAGACTATCAGTAAAGGTGGAAGAGATTGGGAGTAGAAAATTGGTTATTGAGTGTGTAATAGATAGTATAAAGTATCAATCACCTGAAACTGGCTGGACTGTAGCAATAGCCAGTATAGATTCTAGGCCCCTCACTATAGTAGGCAATATATTTGGGGTTGAAAAAGGATATAAGATAAAGGCTGAAGGTAAAT
>JBFLZU010000082.1 GCA_040756155.1 Nitrospirota bacterium
GAACTACAAGATAAGAAAAACCGATAAATTCAACAATGGTGGTTTTTGTGCTCACAGATACAAAAATACTCAAGAACGCCACAGCTGCATATGCAACAATTGGCTTTATGAACGGAGACCAGTATATGTGTCTTTTCTCGGATATGAATTTTACAACTATAGGGATAAGAACTATCAGGAATACTATATCGGCAATCTGAATTTTCTGTGTAAACCCCGTTAGAAAGTTTTGTATAGGTTTAATCCCCACCCAAATGGCAAGGCTTTCTAATGGGGTAAATATCCCGTGAGGTAGCATGATAGTTATAGATGCAAGAATCAAGGGAATAGCGACTTTTACGAAGGGGATCTTTGTTTCTTCAATCATGTTTACACAGAATATGAGCTTGTTGCCGAACAATCCTTTTCGCTTTCTGAAGAGAATTTTTGACAAATCCATGGCTCGTTACAGGCAATTTCAAAACTCGCCCTTCGGGCTCAAACAGTTGAAATTGCTTATCTTTCACTTCGCCAGGATTTGTTACCAAAAATTCTCTAATGTCGCTCAAAGGGTTCGGCAACAGCCTCTTATTTGATACAGTTTTTATTGTTAGATATTAACCTGTTTTCTGTTAAAAAATGAAAATCGCATGAAGGCAATGAAAGAGGCAATGAGTTTCTTCAATACTCCTATGTTTTTTATCTTCTTTGCATAGTAAAACATCACAGAAGGCTTAAAGTAATGAGCTCTGTAACACTTCCTGAAGAGACTTCTCATCTTTTCTTCTGTGAGTCCATGGGGTATAAAGCACTTTGGGGTATAAAGGTTCATGTTTCGCCATGTTTTATCAAATCTTCCATATTGTTCTGCGATACTATAAGCAGGTGAGCCAGGGAATGGAACGAAGTAGCACATATGAAAATCCGTAAGTGAAAGTTCCCGAATAAAGTCTATAGTCTTTTTTACTGTATCTTCTGTTTCCATGAAATTCCCGAGCATGAAGAAACCCTTTACTGAAAGTCCAGCTTGCCTGGTTTTTGCTATGCACTCTCTAATATCGTTTAGGCGAGTGCCCTTCTGTATAATATCCAGAATTTCCTGAGAACCACTCTCGATGCCATAGCATACCTGCCAGCATCCGGCCCGTTTCATTAGAGATAAAAGATCATTATCTACAGTCTTGGAGATTCTGCCTGTGCATGTCCATGTAAGGTCAAAGTTTGCCTCGATGAGCCCATTACAAATCTCTATCAGCCTCTTTCTGGAAGCCATAAAGTAGTCATCTTCAAAATATATTTCTTTTACTCCGTAATTCTCTACTAATTCTTTTATCATTCTGAGAACATACTGTGCGTTATGCGGTCTGAACCTTCTGCCAAAGGTAATGTTGTCGCAGAATATACATCTTCCTGGACAGCCGCGTGAGGTAACAAGTCCAACAGCAGGCATTCTGTTTATGGAATCGCCAGGTGGTCTGTAAAATTTGTCTATTGGTGGCAGAAGATTCCAAGCTGGAAGTGGCAATGTATCTATGTTAGTAATAAGTTCTCTCCTTTGTGTAACTATAATCTCTCCGTTAGAGCCACGGAAGGCTATTCCTGAAATCTCATTGAATGGTTTGCCATTATTCATAGAATTTAAAAGTTCTATCAGAGTCTCTTCCCCTTCTCCGACGACGCCTACATCTATCGCAGGAAATCTTTCAAGTGTCTCTTTTGGAAGAGCGGTGATATGAGGACCTCCTGCTATGATTTTTGTTGAGGGAAGAATCTTTTTTATCTCAGTAACCACATAACCTGCGTTTTCCATCGTTATTGTGGTTGATGTAACCCCTACATAATCAGGGGAAAACTCAGACACCTTTCTTAAAAGGGTGGGCATATCCATCCTTATAGCAGCACAGTCTATTATTGCAGTCTCATATCCATGTTGCCTTGTAACAGCAGCAAGACCAGCCAGATTCTGGGGTGGAAGTTCATTCCCACTCTCAGCGAGATCGCCATAAAGCTCCCTCATGGAGTAACCCGGATTTATAAAAAGTATCGGCAAGCTCAATTTATCTTCCTGCACCTCGCAGCGATGTTCAGCATCACTGGTGAGTATATGTGAGAAAATCGGTCCAATTTATCCAGCAAGGAATGCGAAAAAGGAAAGACAAAGGGAAAAAGGTGAAAGCCAAACATCTCTTCCACATCGAAACCTAACTCTTTAAACCAACCCCTCAGTTGATAGTAACCTACCCAGTTCTCATAACCATTGTATTTCCTTATATTCAACACCTTTGCAATTTGGACTGTAAAATGCCAGAGCCGGTTCGGTACGGTCATTATCAATGTGCCATTGTTCTTTAGAACCCTGTGAATCTCAGCGATGGCATTCCTTGGATTACTGGTATGCTCTATTACTTCTGTCATCAGGATGTAATCGAATGCCTTATCTTTAATACTAAGAGAAAGAACATCTGATACTGCCTTTTTTGAGTCACACTTTTCTGAGACTTTTTTCAAGAGAGTATGTCCAATATCTACTGATACCACCTCTGCTCCTTCCCGTATAGCTCTCAGGGAAAACCAACCTGTCCCACATCCAACGTCCAGAAGTTTTTTCCCTGTAAGTTCACCGGGATGGAGGAGTTTTTCAAAGACTATGGAAAGGCGTTTGTTCAGGTCGTATTTGTTCATCTCGTCATCAAATTGTTCAGCAAACCTATCGTAAAAATATTTTTTCTCATCGACTGTCGTCATTTTCTGCCCTTATTATTTCCTGAATCTCCTTTACAGTATTCAGAGGTATTTCGGTAACAAAGCTTATCTCATTTTCTGTCAACTTGCCATTGAGTATCTTTACCTTCTGGTAGGATTTAAAGAGATTCTGTTCCCTGAGTGTTTGTTGCTCATAGCGAGGGGTATTCAAAGCGATTATCGGCTTGAACTGTAAGGCAATGTATAATCTGAATAAATCTCGCACTGTCGAAGGAATCCTTTTTAGAGGTTTTAGCCTCGGCAGGCGAACCTCCTTAATAGTAACCGGAAGTTCATATATCGAAAGTTTCGCTCTATCGGCACGGAGTAAAAGTTCTGTATCGAATATCTCACGCTCAGTAAGACACTGCATGGAGACCGGATATATAGAAGACTTTCTGAAACCTTTTATCCCATGAGTATCAGTCCCTTTGAATCCATACAACATCCTCAAGAGCAAGTTGAACCCCCTTGTGATTAGCCTCCGTAACAGTGGTCTACCATCAATGGCACCCTCTATCACTTTTGAGCCTACGATACAATCATATTCGTCGAGGAGAACCAGAGTCTTCTTTAGAAACTCTATGTCCCAGAAGTCAATGTTAAAGATAATTATTTTTTCATGAGTAGCCGTACTGATACCGAGCCTGATGGATTGTCCATAACTCGGATATCTCAGGTGATCTACACGAACCATGGGAAATTCTTCGGTCAACTGTTTCGCAATCTGGTGTGTGTTATCGTAACTGCCATTTTCGCATATTATAATCTCGTATTCCATATCGAACTCCGTAATGGAATCTATATTAGCCACGAGAGACTCGACAGACCTCCTTAATATTTCCTCTTCATTATATACAGGGATAACAACAGAAAATTTATGATTCTCTCTCATCAGATAGACCTTGCATCTTATATAGATTCCAATAATAACCTTCTTTATTTAATAATTCTGGATGCATTCCTTCCTCCACTATGCTTCCATCATGGAGGACAATGATTTTATCTGCATTCTTTATCGTAGATAAACGGTGGGCTACGACTATAACTGTATGGTTTCCAGCGATATTATTTATAGCCCTCTGCACTTGATTCTCAGAGATGTTATCCAGAGAACTTGTTGCCTCATCGAGTATTAATATCTCAGGTTTCCTTAAGATTGCTCTTGCGAGGGCAATCCTCTGCTGTTGCCCTCCTGATAACTTCATACCTCTCTCACCGACTATTGTATTGTAACCGTCTGGAAAACCATGAATAAAATCATGGGCATCGGCTATTTGGGCTGCCTCGATTATCTCTTCCATAGAGTATTTCTCAAAGCCAAATGAAATATTTTCAGCAACTGTAGAATGAAAGATAAATGTATCCTGACTGACAAACCCTATCTTACCAAGCCAAGTCTCTATCTTATAATCTCTTAAATCTATACCATCAATTTTTATCGAGCCTAAAGATGGAGAATATAGACCAAGGATTAAATTTATAATTGTCGTTTTTCCTTCCCCTGAAGCGCCAACAATAGCGGTCAGCCTCCCTTTCTCGAAGACTGCATTGATATTCTTTAATAAATTATCTCTATTCATATATGAAAAAGATACATTTTCAAAACAGATCGATTTGGATAATGATTCGAATTCTCTCAGATCATTTTTTCGAATGTTTGGAACTTCTACTCTAAGGTTTAAGGCGTCATAACATATCTGTGCATTTGGTAATGCATCCATTATAATCATATGCAATCTGCTGAACTGGGAAACATTTGGTAATAATCTTTGAAGAGCGACAATATAGATTCCAAAAGCAGGTATCTGATTTATGAATCCATGAGGGTATCTGTCCTTCAAGATTAATGCGATTATTGCTACAATAACAAACATCACTAACTCTAAAGCATTCTCAGGAATAGCCAGTAGTGTTGCTGATTTTACGCGGAGTTTTTTATAACTTTGGTTTAATTTATTAAAATAATCCGACCATTTTTCTTTAGCCCCAAAGACAAATATCTGTTTTACTCCATTTATGAATTCATTGGTTACGATCTGTTGTAAGACGAGTTTTTCTCTTTTCTCTTTACCGATCGGATATGATACATGTTTAGATAAAAAACTTGTAATTCCATAAAAGATTAAAACAAGGATAAGAATAAAAACGGTCATCTGAACACTGATGGATAATAATATTACTGAAAAACAGATAATATTAAAGGTTCTCGTCGTCAACTTAGGTAAAAGCATTAACAGATCACTGACCTTTTCTGGGGCTATGTGGATATTGTAAGTTAATTCGCCCTGCTTATTATCTAAGAAAAATTGGTAAGGTGCGCTCGCATATCTTTCAAAGACAGACCTCTTTATATTGTAAACGACCTTTGCTCCACTATATCCTGTTAAAAACTCCAGGAAAACAGAGGTAACATTTTTAAGTATAATTACCGAAAGCATGAAAAAACACGCAGCGACTATTTTGTTTTCAAAAGGGATTAGATTTACCATATTTTGTATTAACAATAATATGCGACCATGTTCTTGAGGCTGATAAATGTTGAGTACTGCATTTAGAAGGGGAAATAAAGCAGCGATGCTGATACCTGATAAGACTCCAACTATTAAACTGAGTATCGTTATAGGTATATATAAATTTAGATACGGCTTTATCAAATAATATAACAATT
>JBFLZU010000083.1:0-13418 GCA_040756155.1 Nitrospirota bacterium
GGATGGGGTGCCTTTCTGAATATCCCCTATGTCTTGAAATAGGTTGTGGCAGAGGTATCGGTGCGGAGGCAATCGCTAAGGAGTTCAGAGCAAAGAAGGTTGTTGCTATTGATATAGACCCTGAGCAGATAGAAAGGGCACAGAGGAATTTAAAGTTAGCTTTAAGAAATAAGATAGAATTTAGGGTGGCTGATGCTATGGCACTCGATGAACCAGACGAAAAATTCGATGCGGTATTTTCCTTTGGAGTCCTTCACCATATGGAGGACTGGAAGAAGGCAGTGAAAGAGGTCTCAAGGGTTCTAAAACAAGGAGGGGAGTTCTTTTTTGAAGAGCCTTTAATGCCATTCTTGAGAAACTTCTTTGTCAAGACATTCACAGTACATCCAGAGGGTGGTGAGATTGACCTTAAAGAATTTAAAAAGGTACTGAAAGATAGAGGCATTGAAATAATTAGAATGATTAGCATTGGAAATCTTGCTATAATGGGAATGGGAAGGAAAGTCCGCAGAAGGGGATCATAGCAAAAAATACCGATAGGAAATTGTGGTATAACTAATAAGGGGAGGAAGTCTATATGCACTGGCCTGATTTTGGATGGGGGATGGGATTTGGTGGATTTCTCTTTATGTTTATTTTCTGGATAGTGGTAATATTAGGTATTGTATACATTGTAAAGTTAATCGCAGGAGGAACAAGAAAAGAAGAAAAAGAAGAGACAGCCCTTGATATCCTTAAGAAGAGGTATGCGAAGGGAGAGATAAGTAAAGAAGAATTCGATGAGAAGAGAAAATCTCTGGAATAGATATGATTTTACCCCGCACCAAAAGAAGCCACGCCCCACACCAAAAACTTTTGGTGTCGGGGCATGGGTGTGAACTCCGTAAGACCTTAATGCCACGGCTGTAAAGTCTTGGTGCGGGGTTTACACATGGAATCTGAAATTTACAATATCTCCATCCTTGATGGCGTATGTCTTTCCTTCAAGACGCACAAGCCCTTTCTCCTTTGCCTTTGCCATTCCACCTGATGCTACAAAATCATCATAGCCGATCACCTCTGCCCTGATGAACCCCCTTTCCATATCTGAGTGAACTTTACCAGCCGCCTTCTGTGCGATTGTACCTCTCTTTATTGCCCATGCCTTTACCTCATTCTCCCCGATGGTAAAGAAGGATATATAACCAAGCAGGTCGTAGCAAAGTCTTATGAGTCTATTCATCGCAGGCTCATCTATCCTGAGATCATCGAGGAATGCCCTCGCCTCCTCCCTGTCAAACTGTGCGATCTCCATCTCTATCTTTCCACAGAGGTCTATAACCTTTATATTTCTCCCAACATGCCTCTCTTCAAGTGATTTCTTTAAGCTCTTGTTCTTCTCAGCGTGTATGTCATCTTCACATATATTGAGAACTATTACCTCTGGTTTTATTGATAAAAACTGTATGGGTCTGAGTAATCTCTCTTCATCTTCATTGAATTCTATCTCCCGCAGTGGTCTTTCTATCTCAAGTGCCTCCCTGATTCTCCCTAACAGTTTCTTTTCTGCTTCTGTCTCTACCTTCAGCCCTTTCTTTGAGGCAAGTTCTATCCTTTCAAGCCTCTTTTCGACAATTTCAAGGTCACCGAATATCAACTCATGTTCAAATATCGCTATGTCTCTCTGGGGGTCAATTCCACCGAAGGGGTGTGATACCTTTTCATCCTCAAATAATCTCACAACATGAACTATGGCATCTGCATCCCTTATCAGATTAAAAACCTTTGTGTTATGTGGTGTATCGCCCTTTATCAAGCCTATATAATCTACATATTCCACAGTTGCATGTATTGGCTTCCTCGGGCTATAAATCTCTGCGAGCCTCTCTAATCGCATATCTGGAACCTTAACAACACTCACATGTGGTTCTCCCTCAACGGTTGGATAGACTGTCATCTCAATGCTCTGTCCTGTAAGGGCATTAAAGATTGTGGTCTTGCCTGAATTAGCAATTCCTGTAATCGCAATCTTCATTTATTTCCTTTAGGCCGTTAGATAGTAATTTATTTAACGTCCTTTATCTCTGTCTTCTCGTTCTATCGCTGAGATGAGGACACGAACTATATTCGCATCAAATTGTATACCTGATAATTTTGAAAGTTCTTTGACTGCTTCTTCGTGTGTGAGTGCTTTTCTATAGTGCCTTTCAGATGTCATAGCATCATATGCATCAGCACCAGCAAGGATGCGGGATTCAAGTGGTATCTCCTCACCTTTTAATCCCGCAGGGTATCCTTTCCCATCGTATCTTTCATGGTGATGGTAGATTATAGGAACGACATCCTGAAGAAAACCTATATGCGAGATAATATCAGCACTGATTACTGGATGTCCTTTCATGATATCAAATTCCTCATCGCTTAGTTTACCATCTTTGGTTAACACCGATTCAGGTGTCCCTATCTTCCCAATATCATGGAATAATCCCGCCTGTTCGAGGCGTTGAAGCCTTTCTTCATCAAAATCAAGTCCCCTGCCAACCATCAAGGCATACTCTGCAACCCGGCTTGAGTGCCCGGCAGTGTATCTATCTTTTGCGTCCACTGCAGCAGAAAGTGCCCTTATTGTGCCGATATAGGTCTCTTTTAGTTGTTTAAGGGACTCTTCAAGCCTTATATTGAGTTCTATGAGCGAGATATTCTGTCTTATAATTGTATTTGATGCCCCCTTTACTATCCCGAATAATACGAGGTACAAACCTGCAAAACCACCACTCAGAATTAACCATGTAGTTACCCTTAATTTATTGGAATGCTCCTCTATGGGTTTTAATGATTCATACACTTCGTATGCGCCTGTTATTTTGCCTGTATCCTTATCTTTTATCGGAACATATATCTCAAGCAGTCTCTTGAATCTTGTGGATAGATCTCTATTTTCTTCTGTATCCAGTCTTGATACCTCAGCGTGTATATCTCCGAGGAGTGCTTTCTTCAGGTCATCTTTCACTGCATGTTTTTTCCCTGTTATCACAGGGTTATCTGAATAAATAATGTATCCATCCCTGTTCCATATCATTACCCGAGCAATCCTCTCCGAAAGGATATGTTCCTTGACGAATCGGTCAATCTCTTCATATTTTGAAACAGTTAATGGTCTGTCTATAGGGGGGAGTATCTTTTCTATCACTGTATGGACGGCAAATGCCGCTGTCTTGGCTGAATCCTCTATCATTACCTTACGCATAATCTCTGATACTGCCCAGGCGAGGATTGTCCCGATCAGAACTACAGCGATAAAACTATATATCGAGAATTTCCCAACAATCCCAAGAGGCTTCATGAGTTAATAATATACTACATTAACGATATAATCAATAAAGTCTCGCTTTTCTAATTGAACTGTTATTTTCTTTTCTGGTATTATTCTATCATGTCATTGCCAGTAAATAAGTTCTTTATTTTAATAATGCCCCTTTTTCTTTTGCTTCTTCAGGGCTGTGCAAAGGGAAGAAGAATAACACACGAACCCATAAAAGAACAGAACGGTATAATCAAAATTGACTTGAAGGATATCCGTAAAGGAGCTATCCACTTTTATACATTTAACTCTCCCAAAGGTAAAAGGATAGACTTCTTTGTAGCAAAGGACTCTAATGGAAATATCAACTCAGCCTTTGATGCCTGTGCCATATGTTACAGAAAGAGATTAGGATACAGGAAGGAAGACGAGTATATCGTATGCAATGCGTGCGGTAATAAATACGAAATAGCAGATTTAGATAAGGGGCTTGGGAGCTGTTTACCTATTCCATTGAAACACAGTATAGAAGGAGAATATCTTACAATAAAGACCCCAGAGTTTCTTCGTGGGGGATATCTTTTCTGAGGATTCTTAATGAAAGATGAGGCTATACTTTCATTTTACAATGGTGTTGCACTCATGGCAGACCCACTTTATGGCTACATCCAGTTTACTACACCCATTAGTAAGCATGAAGTCACAGAGAAAGAGCTTATAGATTCACCCTGGGTACAGAGGTTGAGATACATCTACCAGCTTCAGAGTGCAAGGTGGGTATATCCATCTGCCGAGCACAGCCGATTCCAGCACTCCATAGGGGCAATGCACTTGGCAGGAAGGTTCGCAAGACACCTTTACCCCTCACTTAAGGAAGTAGTGCGGGAGTGTCCTTCTGAGTTCTATGTGGAAGAGATCCTTCGTTTGGCAGCTTTACTTCATGATATAGGACATGGACCATTCGGTCACTTCTTCGATGAGAACTTCCTTGAAGACCTATCTTTAAACCATGAGATTATCGGTCAGAGAATTATTGAAGATGAGATTGGAGACCTTATTCGTCTTATAAGAAGAAGTCCTGGTGGATGGTTTTCTGAAGACGAAGAGATTCACCCAGAACAGATATCCTTTTTGATTCGTAAGGGTGAAGGTGACACCCGCCGGCAGCCAAGATGGCTTGTACTTCTTCAGCCTTTACTCGGAGGCATTTATACGATCGATAATCTTGACTATGTCCTAAGGGATTCATATATGTGTGGTGTCTCTATCGGACCTGTAGATATTGAACGACTGATGCATTATACCTTTTTTACAAAAAAGGGGCTTACATTACACAGGGCAGGTGGTGCGGCACTGGGAATGTTCCTCAATGCAAGGCTATATCTCTATTCCAATGTTTATTACCACAGAACCACAAGGGCAATAGACCTCCATCTACGGGAGATATTCAGGGATACCATGTCTATAATATTTCCGTATTCTCCTGTTGATCGTCTCGATAGATACCTCTATCTTACAGACTGGTCGCTTTTAGAAGAAGTAAGGCGGTGGGATCGTTCAAGTAATATGGCAAAGGGGAAACTTGGCAAGGAATGGAAGAGAATCCTCTGCAGAGATATCAAATGGAAAATGGCTTACGAAACTACACTTTCAACGAGCGTAATTGAAAAGGGGAAAAGGATGATCTCTGCAGGAGATCTTGAAAGGGAAATAAAGAAGAGATTATCTCCAGAGCTAAAGAGCCTCCCATTCCGTGTAGATATGGCAAGCCAGGATCCCCGACCTATAAATCCACTCGTGATGGGAGAAAAACAGATATATGTATATAATCCCTCTGATGGCTCCAGTTCAAAAGAACCACTAAAAGAGTATTTTGATTATATTCCAGCGAAGGTCGTCAAGTGCAGGATATTTACAATAAATCATAAACATGATGCAACCATTACATCTATAGCCGAAAGTATTCTACAGAGTGAGGATGAAAGTATTAACACTAATGTGTAACTAATAGGAACATCTCAGCTATCGTCTTATTCCCCACCTTTGCCACTATCCTGTATTTCTTGCCATCCTTCTCGATAGAGTACCCTTTCATTAAATCCCGCGCTGTATCTATCTTGTATCCCCTGTCTTCTCCATCGTTATACTTCTTATTTCCAATAAACCCTATCAGGTTGACCTTCATATTTTTAGCGATTCCTTCTGTGAGCGCATCAACTATCTCAACCCTGTCTCCTGCTGTAATCTGGATAGCCTCCTGATGGCGTAGGGCATATCTTGTTCCATTCACATTGAGTATAAAATATTTAAATGATGGTGGTGTATCAGATACCGCTCTGGCAATTCTGGAATCAGTATCGCTTACCTTCAGGTATACCCTTCCACATTCATAAGCATCTTTCTTGACAACAACAAGTGTACCCCTGTCTATCAGAACAGGTCTGCCGAGGTCATTCCCACCCCCAACACCAAGTATATCTATATTCAGTCCCCTCTCATAGTTGGCAACGGCATGTGAGATCTCAATGGTATCACCCTTTTTGATAGTTAGCGTCTTTCCGTTGTGGACTACCAGCGGGGTTGCTCCATTTACCGAGACAACAAGATATTTAAGCACAGGAGGATCAAGGTATATCTTGGGATTCTCTGGGATGATCTCAAACTCTTTCATAAAGGCATTGATTGCCAGTGTCTGACATTTGACCTTGAATTTTATATCTTTAATCTCTTTTGATGTCTCAATACCAAATGCAGGTATCCCGAAGTTTGTAAGGGCAAAGTATGTTGCAGAACGCCGCTGCTCTGGATGAATTGTATCAGGGGATGCTGTGCGAGTATTGTTAAACTTAAATCTATATTCGGCAACGGCGATATTCTGATTGATTTCTTCGATTATCTTTTGCGCTATCCCTTTAAGATCCAAGTCCCGCCTGTATCTTACAGAGTATGCTACATCGGAATCGGTTATTATCGACTGCCCAAATCTCCTCCGGTTCTTAAGCGGTGACTCCCATCGCTCAGAATAGAAGCCTGACCCCTCATGGAGATTCAGCAGGATATCGCTCTCTGCCATAAGTTCTTTAAGTATTGAAACGACTCTGTCTTCATATCCGCCAGAGGCGGATTTAATCCTTCCCGTATCTACAAATCTCCGGTTCATATCGCCATTAATTGCCCTTCTATTCTTAAGAATCGAAGGGAAATTTGCCCGTGGTACTACGATTAGATTCCCTTTCTTCAGCGACATGTCCGCATAGAGGTCAGCTGCGAGGTATCCTCCAGGCTCATCGCCTTGTATTCCTCCTATTATCATAAGGGTATTGCCTCTCTCGGCACCTCTGATTTTATAAACACTCAATTCGTATTCTGTGCCCTGAAAATAAACCATGCGCTCTGTGCTGGTTGATCCGAGTGCTAATGGTGGGCGGGCAGGTAACTCTACGGGGACAATCAAGGTATATAGAAGAGTCAAGGTGCAAAATGCAAAATTTAAAAATAAGGGGGTCATTTATCAATTGTTCATTGTTGATTGTTCATTTAATCTCATGTGTTTTTTTGTAAAGAACCCTGCCATCATTCGAATAAACGATGATTGTTGCATTATTGAATATGACCTCGGGGGGCACCTTTTTAATTGACCCACTAACAACCTTCAGCCTCTGGATTGAGAATGGCTCTCCCTTCCTGTAGTCTTGGGGATGTCCCTTTTCTACCTCCATCTGGGGGAATACAATATAATAAGGGTCTTGTGTCCCACCACCACTCAATATTAATGAGACATAACCTGAGATAGGACGATTGCTTGGTCTCAAGTTATGGAGGGAGAAGGAAAACCTGTAAGTGTTGTCTTTATAAAGATAAACCTTAAGATTCTTCACCTCGATATCCTTTGTCTCTGGCACCCTGTCCTGGCTCCCCCAAAAATCCCTTTTTAAGGATGCCCTGCCCTTCTGCATAGCCTCGATGGCAGTCTCTGCAGTATGGAGTCGGTCTAAAAGTCGCTCCTTTTCTGAAGCCCACTCCTTCTTCTGATAAGTGGTTATTATGTAACCATAGATCGAGAATATAGAGATCAGAACAAAGATAATACAAGCTATGCCGAGAGCGATGAACATTACTAATCTAATATGTATGATGCGGGGTTTACCTATCTCATCCCTGATAAGAATAATGGTCAGTTTGCTATCCCTGAGTTTTTTCTTCGCGGGCATAAAATTCTCTCTTTATCAGTATCTCTCCATTTCTCGAATAAACTATTACCATCACGGTCTGAAGACCTGAAGCGCTGAGGCTTCCTTTAACGATCTTAAACCTCCTTATAGAATACCATTCGGCTTCTCTATAATTGAGAGGTTCATCGCCCCGAAGCCTCATAGCAGGATAAGAGACCGCGTTTATCCCTTTGCCGATAATTGCTAATCGTCCTGATAATAACTTGCCATTCTGTGTTTTATTTGTAAGTTTGAAGGTAATATTAAGTCTATCGCCTGATCTTTCTGCCTTAAATTGCTCTATTGCAATATCCTGAGATTCGCTCTTTAATGCCTTCGGCTTATGACTCCTTTCAGGGGTTGCAACGAGTTTTTTCGTCTCTTTCTTCTGTCTCTCTTCCTCTATAAGACTCACAAGTTTTATGTTCTGACTGATATCTGGTTCTCTGAATTCTTCACTGATTATTTTCCAATCATCCTTTTCTTTTCTGAGATAGAGCCTCTTAAAACCATCACTTGAAAACTTATCTGAGTTGTATATCTGCTTGAAGCTGACAACTGCAATCCCATTATAGGTAAATATATTAAGTGCATCGATGGATACGCTGATTTTCCTGTATTGTTCATTAAGCCTTCTTTTATGTTCCCTCCATGCATTCCAGTCCTTTCCATCAGATCTAAATACCATAGAGTAATATGCCATATATCTGTCAAGTTCTTTGTTCTCCCATGTCCTTTTCCAGTCCATAATAATATTCGTAAGTATATCTGCCATTCTCTTTTTTTTGTTTGTGGAGATATGGCTTATCCTGTCGAATATAATAACAGGCGTCTCTTCAATTCTTACATACTGCCCTATATTTATTATATCTGCATTGCTCAATACTACACATCCTTTCGAGTATCCATAATCACTCACACTTGGCTTGAATGTCGCATGTATCCATATACCGTTACCACTCTTCCCTTCAAGTCTATCTACAGGATTGGGGTAGTTAAGTGGCAGTGCCATAATCCCATATTGCTTATCCAGTTCACTCCTACCCATAACACCTGTTGTAAAATATATGCCCTCAGGTGTCCTTTTGTCACCGCTTTTCTGCTTATCACCCCCACCCTCTCCTGTCGCAGAATCGTAGACCTTGAGAAGAAGTGGTATATCATTATCAACCTTGTAAAGTAACAACCTATTTGTTGACTTCTCTACAACAATCACAAATGGATACTCCTTTGTAGAGACTTTTATAATCGATGAGGGATCTCTCTCTACAGATGTAGATTTGTTATATCGTGAACCTTCATATGCATATGTCTTATTGCATGGGAGGAGTGATATTATTACGCAGATTAGAACCAATAAATTCCGTTTCTCCCGCACTATATCTCTCTCCTGCCATCTAAAGCCTTTGATAAAGTAACTTCATCAGCAAATTCCACATCGGCTCCTACGGGCAAGCCACATGCTAATCTCGTTACCTTTATCCCAAATGGCTTTATAATTCTTGCGAGATAAAGGGCAGTTGTCTCTCCTTTTGTATTTGGATTTGTTGCTATAATAATTTCTCTTATCTCATTTCCATTCAGACGTCCCAGCATTTCCTTTATCTTTATATCTTCAGGTCCTACGCCATCCAGAGGAGAGATTGCACCAAGTAGCACATGATAAAGCCCATTATATTGCTTTGTTCTCTCAATTGCTATAAGATTGTTCGGTTCTTCTACAACACATATTTTACTACGATCCCTCGATTCATCCAAGCATATTCCACACACTTCAGCATCAGTTATATTAAAGCATTGAGTGCAATATTTACCTTTATCTTTAAGATCCACGATAGCGCTGGCTATCGCCTTTGCATCCTCGGATGCCATATGCATTATAAAGAAGGCTAATCGTTGTGCTGTTTTTCTACCAATGCCTGGAAGTCTTGTGAGTTCGTTTATCAGCCTATTAAGCACATCCATAAGGTACCTCTTTATGCGTCATCAACCCTCTCCTCTAAGGGGAGAGGAGCAAGGTGAGGGGGATTTTAAAACATTCCTGGGATCTTGAGTCCTCCCGTTATCTTTGCCATCTCTTCGGACATTAGTTTCTGTGCGTCCCTTATTGCCTGGTTAACTGCTGCAACTATAAGATCCTGAAGCATCTCTATATCTCCGGAATTGATTACATCTGGTTCGATTTTGATCGAAACGATCTCTCCGCGTCCATTTGCAATCACGGTAACCATACCACCTCCTGCGGATGATTCTACTGTCCTAGCACCTGCCTCTTCCTGTATCTTTGCCATCTGTTCCTGTAACGCTTGTGCTTTTTTCATTATGTTGCTCAGCATGTTATTCGACATCTCTACTCCTCCCCCATCTTTTCTTTTGGTTTAACATCTATAAGCCTTCCCTCAAATATCTCTAATACGCTCTTTATAAAAGGCTCGGCGGTTCTATTAATTGCAACTGCCCTGATGCCTATCTCAAAACCTGTAAGTTCTTTTGCAGCATCGGTTATTATCTTTTTATTATCTGCATGGTTTACTGAATCTACAAGAAAGCTGAGCCCCCCATTAAAGCCTATCTTTAGTTCTTTCCCATCAAAGCCCATAAATTCCGCCTGCTCAAGTTTTGAACCGAGGGGTGCTTTCTTCTCTTTTATCTTCTTTACGATCTTTCCCCAGAGGACACTAAAATTCCTATTATTCCCCAACTCATTCTTGTTCTCTATTTCCTCTGAAGTGATGGATACTGTTGATACTGAATCAATCGGAAGGTTTTTTTCTGCGTGGGCAAGTCGTTCAATAATTTCATTGATAGAACTTATTTCTTTAAACCGTGTCGCCTCCACAAGATAGAGCTCAAGAAGAAATCGTGGATAGACTGTTGCCCTTATCTCCCCCTCGGCTCTCAAGAAATGGTTGAGAAGAAGCTCTACATCCTCAATCGAAAACGCATCTGCAATCTTGATGATTTGCTTTATATCCTCTTCAGGCATATCCAGTAACCTTTCTGGCTTGCTTGTAATTTTTGTTATAAGAATATTCCTGAAATGCTCTGCAATATCTCTTATTAACCTCCTCAGGTCATAACCCCGCTCCACGGCGTCATCTACCGTCTGGAGTGCCTTTTCAGCATTTCTCTCAGCAATTGCCATTGAGAGACTACAGAGTAGAGCGTTATCAGGCAGTGCCAGTATGACTGAAAGGTCTTCTTCTTTTATCCTCATACCACAGTACGCAAGGGACTGGTCAAGAAGACTGAGGGAATCTCTCAGGCTTCCTTCAGATGCCAGCGCTATCAATCTTAATCCCTTTTCGGTTATCGAGATCCCTTCCTCTGCACAGATATATCTTAATCTCTCTATTATAGCCTGCTGTGATATTTTTCTGAATTCAAAGTGCTGGCACCTTGAAAGAATCGTTGCGGGTATTTTGCGGGGTTCTGTTGTGGCAAAGATAAAAAGGGCGTGTGGAGGTGGTTCTTCGAGCGTCTTGAGTAGCGCATTAAATGCTGAATTTGATAACATGTGAACTTCATCTATGATGTAGACCTTGTAGCGGCTTCTGGAGGGTACATATCTTATGGCTTCTCTAAGCTCACGGATATCATCCACCCCCGTATTTGATGCACCATCTATCTCTATAACATCTATTGAACTGCCTGTAGTAATTTCATCGCAGGTAAAGCATTGTCCACATGGCTCAGGGTTTATCCCCTGCTGGCAATTTATTGCCTTGGCGAGTATCCTTGCAGTCGTCGTCTTTCCAACCCCTTTTGCACCAGAAAAAAGAAGAGCATGAGCCAGCCGGTTTGACTCCAGCGCATTTTTAAGTGTCCTGGTCACATGCTCCTGTCCTATAACATCCTCAAAAACCTGGGGTCGCCATTTTCTTGCAAGAACAAGATAACTCATAATTTTGTCCCACTATCCTCACAGCTTAGGCTACCCTGCGGCACCCAGTACACCTGCTTACCGCTGCTTCCTCCCGGACCTGACGGAATTCACAGGTTCCTGTTGCACAGGACCCAAACTATGAGGATACTGTTACAAAATTAACTACAGTTATGAGTTTTAAGTTAGGAGTTCAGAGAAAAAATCTTTAAATCTCCGAACTCAGAACTAATCTGGCGGAAGGAGCAGGATTTGAACCTGCGATCCCTTGCGGGATAACGGTTTTCGAGACCGCCGCCTTAAACCACTCGGCCATCCTTCCACATAATACAGTTCAGAGTTCCGAGTTCTGAGTTCGGAGAAAAATCTTGAATCTCCCAACTCAATACTCCTAACTCACAACTCCGAACTAATATGGCGGAGAGAGTGGGATTTGAACCCACGGTCCCGATTTTACTCGGAACACACGATTTCCAGTCGTGCCCCTTCAGCCACTCGGGCACCTCTCCTCCGCTCTTTAAAGAATCTCTGTATCAGTTTCCTGCTTTCCTTCCCCAGTATGCCTGATGTCACCTGAACCTTATGATTGAGTCTTTTATCATCAAACACCCTGTAAACCCCATTAGAAAGCCCCGCCATTCTAATGGGGTAAAGCGACTCCACCACGCCTGTTTTTGGATCAGAACAGCCATAGATGAGATGGTCTATTCTCGCAAGTATCATTGCACCAGCACACATGAAACATGGCTCAACAGTGACATAGAGAGCGGAACCTGTGAGTCGCCATCTCCCCAATCTCTCTGCAGATTTCCTCAGCACTATCATCTCCGCATGTGCTGTTGGATCCTTGTCCACCTGCCGTCTGTTGTGTGCCCTTGCAATTATCTCACCGTCAATTATCAGAACGGCACCTACTGGAACCTCGTTCTCAGCGAATGCTGCCGCTGCCTCCTCAAGGGCAATCTGCATGTATCGTTCATGTATCTCCTGTTGAAGCTCCCTGCAGTTCGTTGCAAGAATCGGAGATAGCGAAGCAATCGGAGATCGCGAAACAAATTGTCTTTCTCTCATATTCTAACTGACCACTAACTACTAAAAACTCATAACTGCAAATTTCACATGGTGAAATTTGATTGGCGCGCCCAGAGGGATTCGAACCCCCGACCTACGGATTCGTAGTCCGCCGCTCTGTCCAGCTGAGCCATGGGCGCATATTATATCGCATCCTTCAGTCTTATAGAATACCTCGGATGCTCAAAAGAATGCACATCTGGAAATTTTAAAAACAGCCAGCCTTCGAACACCTCCTTCCCTCTTTCTAATATCTTTATCCTTAACGCCGGGTTATTTTTTTCGTTAGAGACAGAGGTTTTTACACTGCCGTCCATACGAAAATCCGGTAGAAATTCTTCTGTCTTAACCCTGAGTGTTGACCCAGGCACATCAATCTCACTACCTATCTTCACGGTAAAATCCTTGCTCGTTTTTTTATCTCTATCCTCTACAGTCAATACTACAGACCGCCATCGTTTTTTAACATCATCTGGCACTATTATCTTTGATTTCGCCTGTGAAGGAATCTCTGTCGTCCCCGGGGTAGATTGTGGTTGAATTGGCCCCTGAAGAATAGGACTCCTTGCCTGCTGTACATTCGAATCCTTCCTTTCATCTTTCTTTGAACAACCACTCAACGCAATAACTGCGATAATCGAGATTATTATAAAAACTCTATGCATCCTTCCACCTTTATACGGTGATCAGTTATCAGTGAATAGTTGTCAGTTAAAAATCTTTAAACACTGACCACTAATCACTATTCACTGTTTTTCCTGGCGGAGAGGCAGGGATTCGAACCCTGGGTGGAGGTTTTTGCCCCCACAACCGCTTAGCAGGCGGCTGCCTTAAGCCTACTCGGCCACCTCTCCCTGTTAACTACAGTTAAGAGTTTCGAGTAATGTGGCGGAGGGAGTAGGATTCGAACCCACGGACCTTTCGGTCAACGGTTTTCAAGACCGCCGCCTTAAACCACTCGGCCATCCCTCCC